>DATNQT010000244.1:0-5048 GCA_036703885.1 Candidatus Sericytochromatia bacterium | reverse complement strand
TTTTGCGGTTTTTGTTTTTACAAAACTCAAAATAAAGTATTGATATGACCAAGCTAATGCCATTCCAGGTCCACACACGGGGCCACTAGAAACTTCTTCAAACTTGCGGAACAAACGGCGATGCCCTAAGTAGGTAAAGCGAGTGAAATCATATCTCCCCATGTGTACTTGTTGCATAAATGGAGTTTCTGCATAAACGACTCCATTTTCTTTAAGTACCCGATGGATTTCTTCCACACATCGGTTTGGATCTACAACGTGTTCGAGTACAGCTTGAACAATTACAGCATCAAACGAGTTAGCCTCAAAAGGAATGTCGTGAGCGTCACATACTAAGGATGTACAAGGACCAAAAGAAACATCGCTTCCGATCAGTTCAATTGAAGGAATTGATAATATATCTTCCATTCCATCTCCCACTATACTCCCACCAATTACTAAAATTTTAGGTTTCTCATTCTTATTTATAACAAATTCTAAAAACCTCTGATAATTCTTCTTTCCCTTCACATTGGCATGAATGTCAGGAATCAGATTGGCTATGAACTGTTTCACTTTAGATTGGGATTGGAAATCAAAAGTAGTATCTTTCTTCTTTAGAAAGTCACTAAAAGAAAAAATGCTGGAGTGTTCATTTATCAAAATAGGTATTCCATCAACTACAGGAAAAGTAGTTTTACACTGAGAATTTGTGCAGTCAAATTTCTCATCCATAAAGGTCAGCTTTGATTTACAAACTGGGCAGCAGAGCTTTTTTTGCGTACTTTCGGTGAATTTAACTTTAGCATTCATCGCTCTATTCCTCTACTATTGATTTTGATTGTAAATTAGTCAATCAGACAGTTTCCTTCTTCGGGATAAAGACAAATGTTGTAGAGAAGGGCAGCAGCTAATCCAGTTATACGGCTAAGGAAAGCTTTCTAAACCTCTTCAACAAAGTCTTCCTTTTCTCGAATTTCACTTTCTTCTCCAATCTTTACTACCTGTACAGGTTTTAAAGAGAGGGTTATTGCGACAAACAATATCCAAAATATAGAGTGTTGAGCTACATTTGTAGTTTCGGTGTAGTTATACATAGGTAAGAACGTGACATAGGTTATTGGCCATAAATCGGCAGAGGTTTTACCTAAGCGCACAAAATTTATTGCCCGTATGTAAGCAAAAAGAATACTAAGAATAAAAAACAACAGCCCTAATAAGCCAAGCTCAACTCCTATGTTTAAAAAGCCATTGTGAGCCTGGTACACCTTGTAGCGAAGTACACGCCAAACGTAGTCTGACTCTCCCCCTTCTTGCCAGAACGCATTATATCCATAACCTAACCAAGGGCGCTCCCAAATTGCCTCAATTACAAGATCCCAAATGTCTGTACGACCACTGAGAGTAGGATCTTTCCCTAGACGAACCAGCACGTTATCCCAGTTAGCCACAAACCATGTAGCTGTACTTCCAACCACCAGTATCAAAGCAATTGAGAAGGGTATAACCAGACTGTCGCTCCACCGTAAAGCTCTGTAAAGAGGCAAGAGAAGCAGAAGGGTTACAAATATGACTAGGGCAGTTTTTGAAGTTGAAAGCACAATCATAGCAACCGAAATGCCACAACCCGTCCATATAAGGTAACGGTATCTAGAACTGTTCAAAGCACCTAACAAGGTCGCCACTGCCGATATGAGCATAAGGCGAGCAAAGAGGTTTTTGTGTAACAAAGGTCCCCGCCATGCACCGCTATGAGTCCCATTCTCTATCCCGAAACCTGGAAGCGCCAGAGTATACAAGAAGCTGAACACGGCTCCTATGCCTAGTGCCCAAGCTACTATCCGTAGTTGCTCTTTCAAGCTAAAGCGCGAAGCCAAATACAGGCCAAACAAGGTTGTATATAATGTGAATAGACCAGCTTTTCGCGACAGGTTCGGGAAATCAGACCAAATAAATGAGGTTACAATAATTCCCACCAAAGCCCCTAAAAATGGGTCTCTCATCGCCGGACGAACAACACTTTTGAACCGTGCAAGAAGCAGCAAGGTCGAAACCGCATAAATCCCATATTGCATGAACGACGCGATACGATCAAACACGGAAGAGACAAATACACCATATCCATCAACGCCCTCCGACACATTATAGTAGCTTGAACAAGCTAAGACACCAGAGAAAACTAGCAGACCGAAAACTGCAAATTTCTCTTCAGCAAAGTGTAGCAGTGGGTTAACAACTTTAGGGGATGGTAAAGGCTCTAGCATTACGATAGATAACTTTTTATAATTTTCTGGTTAAACATCTCCAAGGTGGCAAAAGTGACCAACCTTATTGCAAATCTTATTAGTCAACTTAGATAAACCTGGAAATTTAATCGGCTCCACTAGGCTATCAACAGCTTTATCCGGGTTTGCAACTGTTACTTGTCATTCCTCATAATATCAGCGTCATCAGAATGTATGTTGAGCCTCCAATAGAAAGCTTCCCTAGTTGTAGTTGTTAATTAGGGTGCTATCTCTAGAATGACCCTTCAGGCTTTACTCCTCTCAGGCTTTTAAAGTAATTTTTCAGCTTCTGGTGTGTGTCTGGCAAGAGAACCACTGCAACTAAGCTCTCAATTCCCAACTGCTTGATGAGCTGAAGATACAGAAATATAGCTGTGGCGGCTGCGTAAATGCCGTACTGTTCTGGAGCGATAATGCGAGTGAGTAGCAATACACCCGCCAATTTAATTATCACCTCCAGCCCTTGGTGCAATACTAGGTAGGTTCCTCCACGCAGGACTTGAGTCCTTAGGCTCATGCTTTGACCCCAAAGTAGTTAATAATACGTAGGATGCCTTCCTGCTCTAAAACTGGAGACTTCCAAAGAAATAGTTTTTTGCTAATAAAATATCTAGCGATCGCCTCTTTGAGGTTTTTAGGGGTGGAGGATCAAAGATAATTAGTAAAGTGTTCATAATTTATTTGAACAGTGAGTTAGCTCCAGCAATTTTTACTGTTATTTTTAGCAATCCCCTCTTAAACACCAATGCCCTTAGATTTTTTTCCAATGTTAGACTGCACTTCTTTCGAGGTTGTCAACTCCTCTTTGTAGTAGGTCTTGGCATGATGGAAGTAACTATCAGGTTCGTTTTCAACGTTCACCCCATTGACTACTAGACCTAAAACCTTCTGATTTGATTGCACCAAAAATCCTTTAGAAGCAGCAGCGCTGACTCTGTCGAGTAAGCCTGGTCTACTCACCAATAAAATACCATCCGTTATTTTGCCCAAGGTAATAGCATCAGCCACAAGTACAAGAGGAGGCGTATCAAGAATTACAAAATTATAGTTCTTGGAAAACTCCTCAATTAGCGCAACCATTCGCTTGGACTTAAGAAGAGCCAACGAGTCAGGAGGTATTACCCCAGACGGTAGAACATCTAGGTTATCCATCACTTCTCTCACAGCCATCTTAAATTCAGCTTGATTGACAATGACATCGCTTAGTCCTACTGCATTGGCTAAGTCCCATATATGATGCTGCATTGGATGGCGCATATCCGCATCTATTAACAAGACCCTGCGCCCTAATTTAGCTATAGCTATAGCCAAATTGGCAGACACAGTAGACTTGCCTTCTTTAGAAACAGAACTTGTCACGACAATAACTTTCAATTCTTTATCTGGACTTAGAAATTCCAAGTTAGCTTGCAGCATTCGGTACGCTTCACTACTCACCGAATGAGGATCGTCTCTAACGGGAAGCTGCGGAACAATCTCTTCTTGTTTTCTTTTAGGAAAGATACCTTTTTTCTTCCAGTCAGGAATCATACCTAGCCAGGTATACCTAAACAACTCTCGCACCTCTTTTGCGGTTTTGATCGATGGATCTCTCAGGTCTAGAAGGAAAGCTGTGATTATATAAAGCAGGCTGCCCGCTACAACTCCTCCGCCTAGAAGTAGCTTTTTTTTGGGACCAGAAGGCTTGTCTGGAACCAGAGCGTATGCCATCACACTGGCGTTACCCATATTTTGATTTTCCGCAATCCGGACTTCTTGGAGATTTTTTAAAAGAGTTTGATATGTAAGTTGAGCTGCTTCTAGTTGCCGCTCTAGATCCCTCTGACCCTCTTGCAATCTGGGTAAGACATCAGCCCGTTGCTTGTAGCCGGACTTGGCACGCGATAGGGAAGCTACTTGATTAGCCAAACCCAAGCGTTGCACCTCGGTCTTGACTAGATCGGCGATCAGTTTTTGTTGAAACTCCCCAATCTGCAAATTGCCGCCGGATACTTGTTGCTGAGAGCCAATAACCTGTCCTACCCGCTCCTGAATCAGCCTCTTTAGAGAGGCTTCTTTACTTTTCAGGTTCACTATTGTGGGATTTTCTTCTTGGAAGCGACTTTGTTCGACAGCTAACTGGTCTTCTACTTTCTGTAATTGTTTAAGCGTCTCCTGTAATCCAGGAGACTGACTGAGTGAGTTCAGGGCTATGGCTTGTTGTGTATTCTGACCTAGCTGGCTCTGGATCTGGTTCTGGAGCGCTAGGGATTGAGCGGTTACATCATCAAGCGTCGCCTGAACTGTGGAGATTTGGGCGTCTATGTCTGCCGTCTTCCTCACCGCCGATCTTGCTTCCTCTTCTAGGACGACAACGTTGTTCTTTTCTTTAAAGCTGCGCAGATTCGATTCGGCTTGACGAACAGTAGCCTCACTTTGAGGGAGCTGCTGGGTAATAAACTCCCGGGCTGCAACCGCCTCAGCCCGGTTACTCTGTATATTGTTCTGGATATAGAGAGTTATGAGTGTGTTGACGACCTTTGCCGCTTCATCAGGAGACTTGCTTTTAAAGGAAATCTCCAACACATCTGTTCCTTTAAGATTTTTTACAGTGAGTACTTTTAGGAAGTCCTCAGGTTTTAGGAGGGCACCCTTTTTGTCCTTTAGGTTTAAAACCTTTATGGTCTTTTGTAGAAGGGGAACAGAACGAATTGCCTCTGCTTCTGTATCCACAGGACTATTCAATACATTTAGAGTCTCTAACTCTCCTATTTTTGCTCCCGCCTCTGTTACTAGACCAGACGT
>DATNQT010000243.1:0-9460 GCA_036703885.1 Candidatus Sericytochromatia bacterium | reverse complement strand
TACGTTGCGTGTCAGCACCCGGACAGGGAACGGAGTTTATTATTCAGATTCCGATCGCTCAAGCCAATCGCCAGTATCTTACTACTAGTACAACTTCCCCTGTCATGGGATGTTGCTGAGTAGGAATTGGCAGATTTGGAGGAGGAAAAGGCGATCGCACTTTTCCCCAAATTTCAGCTAAATTCTTCCTTCTTACTCCTTAATCAGGTATTGTTGTATTCCTCTAAATCTTCAGCGCTTGCAGCAGTTCATTTAGAATTAATAAAGCTAAGAACGGGGAATTAATCTAGAGGATTTGTGACCAATATTAATTTATATCTTGAAGAAAAAGGTGATGAAGTAGGTGATCGCATTGATCGCTATCTTTCCCAACAATTACCCCATTTATCCCGCTCCCGCATTCAACAGCTAATCGAACAAGGGTTAGTAGAGGTGAATGGCAAAGTCTGTACCTCTAAGAAAATTGCCGTGCAACTGGGCGATCGCATCTCTCTTTCCCTACCCGAAGCCAAACCCCTAGATTTGCAGCCCGAAGCAATCCCTTTGGATATTCTCTATGAAGATGACACCCTGATAATCGTCAACAAACCTGCTGGTTTAGTTGTTCATCCAGCAGCAGGTCATGAAAGCGGCACCCTGGTTAACGCTCTGTTGGCTCACTGCCAGAACCTTGCTGGCATTGGTGGCGTCCAGCGACCTGGAATCGTTCACCGATTGGATAAAGATACCACAGGTGCGATCGCGATCGCCAAAACAGACCTTGCTCATCAACACCTGCAAGCCCAACTCAAAACCAAAACTGCCAGACGGGACTATCTAGGCGTCGTATACGGTTCTCCATCAACCCAAAGCGGCACAATTGACCAACCTATTGGACGCCATCCCACAGAGCGCAAAAAAATGGCTGTTATACCCGTGGAAAAAGGAGGACGACTTGCTGTAACTCACTGGCAAATCCGAGAACGATTGGGTAACTACACCCTGATGCATTTCAAGTTAGAAACGGGTCGCACTCATCAAATTCGCGTCCACAGCGCCTATATAGGGCATCAAATTGTGGGCGATCCACTTTACAGCAGTGGTCGTAACGTAGGAGTCAATTTAACGGGTCAAGCACTCCATGCGTGGCGTCTTCAACTGCGACACCCACTGACCAACGAGTTGATTGAAGTTACTGCCCCGCTACCCAGTACCTTTACTACCTTGCTAGACGTTCTTCGCCGTCGGGCTATCTCTCCAAACTAAGGAACTCAATGTACTTTACTTTACCTTACTCAAGGAAACCCAACTCCCTCTTCCTTGCCGAGTTATAGATTTGACACCCTCCTCGCACATCCCCAACTGTGGCTTTTGTCGTGGTCTTGAACTATTGAAACAATCACTTAATATTCTTTCTGTCCAAACAACTTTTAAAGAAAATTTACAAATTCGTGGAATAGCCTTTACTCCTGGAATAGCTAAAACCCTTGATTCATCTAGTTTTTACTTAAATCTTAAAAAAAAATAAAATTCAAGTTTTTTTAGACTGCATGAGTATAATTACTCTACTTTTATTAGCTGGCTCGTCAGGCAAATGACAAGGAAAGTATTGATACGCAAGGGCTTGACGCCTTTCTTCGCTCAGGTAGATAAAACTTCATGATTTGTAACGAATAAAGCCCCAATAGCGTTGTATAAAAGTTACCTGTAGGGTATCAATGACAGACAAAACTTAAAAAAGCACGGATTTATCAAGCCTGTTCTCTTCTCATAAAAGAATCAATTTTTCTCATAATTCCAGCATGAATGTTGTTTCCTTACTCACCTCTTGAGAAGTAAACAGCATGAGTGAGCAGCTTGAACCTGTGTTTTGCGGATGTCTGTCTTTGACCAGTACTAGATCTCATTCAAAACTTTGGATGAATTTGGCTTACCAAAGCTGGATCTTTGTTTAATCACAAGCACACTTAACCAAGTCAGTAGGAGAATTCGTTCATGTTAGACGCATTCGCAAAGGTTGTTTCTCAAGCAGATGCAAAGGGTGAATTCCTGAGCGCAGAGCAATTGGATGCCCTGACCAACGTGGTCAGAGACGGCAACAAGCGCATGGATGTCGTTAACCGCATCACCAGCAACGCTTCCACAATTGTCACCGATGCCGCTCGCGCCCTGTTTGAAGAGCAACCTTCACTGATTGCTCCTGGTGGTAATGCTTACACCAACCGTCGGATGGCAGCTTGCCTGCGCGATATGGAAATCATTCTGCGCTATGTAACCTATGCGACGATTGCTGGCGACTCCAGCGTTCTCGATGACCGCTGCCTCAATGGCTTGCGCGAGACCTATCAAGCACTGGGTACGCCTGGTTCTTCCGTGGCTGTTGGCGTTCAAAAGATGAAAGACGCTGCCGTCAAGATCGCCAACGACCCCGAAGGCATTACCAAAGGCGATTGCAGCTCTTTGATGTCTGAAGTGGCTGGCTACTTTGATCGTGCTGCTGCTGCTGTTGCCTAGAAACGATTCTTTACTGAAAACCTGGAACTTATTAATTTAAGGAGATAGCTCAACAATGAAAACTCCAATTACTGAAGCGATCGCTGCTGCTGATACCCAAGGTCGTTTCTTAGGAAACACCGAACTACAAGCCGTTAATGGTCGTTTCGACCGCGCTGCTGCCAGCATGGAAGCCGCTCGCGCCCTGACCAGCAATGCTCAAAAACTGATCGACGGTGCTGCTCAAGCCGTGTATCAGAAATTCCCCTACACCACCCAAATGCAAGGCCCTCAGTACGCATCTGATAGCCGTGGTAAGTCCAAGTGCGCCCGTGACATCGGTCACTACCTGCGCATCATCACCTACAGCTTAGTTGCTGGTGGTACAGGTCCTCTAGATGAGTACCTCGTTGCTGGTTTGGATGAAATCAACCGTGCATTCGAGCTTTCTCCTAGCTGGTACGTTGAAGCCCTCAAGCACATCAAGTCCAATCATGGTCTGAGTGGTCAAGCTGCTAACGAAGCCAACACCTACATCGACTACGCTATTAACGCCCTGAGCTAATTATTCAGGTGCGTGCCCGGAAAGGTATGCAGGTGAAACGCTTTAACCCTGTGCTTCAACTGCTTATCTTTCCGGGCTTTGTTGTATCTATCATCGGTCATTAGTCACTAGTCATTGGTCATTGGGAAGAAGAAGACGACTAAGGGCGAAAGACTAATAACAAAAAAATTTGCTTGTTGGGAGAATAAAAATATGGCAATTACAGCAGCAGCCTCACGACTAGGCACCTCAGCATTTAGTGATGCGCCCAAAATTGAATTACGTCCCAATGCCTCTAAAGAAGAAGTCGAAGCGGTAATCCGTGCCGTCTATCGGCAGGTTTTGGGCAATGACTACTTGATGAAATCAGAACGGCTGACCAGTGCTGAATCGCTACTGCGGGATAGAAACATCAGCGTCAGAGAATTTGTACGCAGCGTAGCCAAGTCCGAGCTATACAAATCCAAGTTTTTCTACAACAATTTTCAAACTCGGTTTATCGAACTCAATTACAAACATCTATTGGGTCGTGCTCCTTACGATGAGTCAGAGGTGGTTTATCACCTAGACCTCTACCACGAACAGGGATACGACGCTGAAATCGACTCCTACATCGACTCAGTGGAGTATCAAACCAACTTCGGCGACAGCATCGTTCCTTACTATCGTGGCTTTGCTACCCAACCGGGACAAAAAACCGTCGGTTTTAACCGGATGTTCCAACTTTATCGCGGCTATGCCAATAGCGATCGCGCTCAAGTCGGTGGAGCAGCCTCTCGTTTAGCCCGCGAACTAGCAACGAACCGGGCGTCCTCAATTGTTGGTCCCTCTGGCAGTAACGAAAACTGGTCTTACCGCGCATCTAGTGATGTTGCTCCTCAAAAAGCCCTCGGTAATGCCGTTGGTCAAGGCGATCGCGTTTATCGTATTGAAGTAACCAGTCTTCGCGGTCCCGGCTATCCCAAGCTCCGTCGCAGCAGCACCGCCTTCATCGTGCCTTACGAGCGCTTATCTGACAAAATGCAACAAATTCAGCGCCAAGGTGGGAAAATCGTTAGCATCACACCCGCTTAACAAGCGTTACGGGTTGTTGGTTATTAGTCATTAGTTATTAGTCAACACTAATGATTAATGGCTGAAGTTGTTAGTTAAAACAGAACCCGAACACTAACAACCGACAAATGACCAACGACCACTGGACAAATGACTAACTCAAATTAGGAGATATCTACGCCATGTTTGGTCAAACAGCAGTCGGTACAGGCGGTCTAAACTCAGCAGGTAGCCGTGTCTTTCGTTATGAAGTTGTCGGCTTGCGCCAAAACGAAGAAAACGACAAAAATAGCTACGACATCCGCCGCAGCGGCAGCGTGTTCCTAACGGTACCCTACTCCCGGATGAACGAAGAAATGCAGCGGATTGCCCGCATGGGTGGCAAAATCGTCAACATTGAGCCTTTGACGGCGGAATCAGCGCTCAAACCCGATAGCGAAAGCAACGGGAAATCCTCTAAAGCTGAAGGCTGATACAGAATAATGTCAGATTTCAATCCAGAGGCGTCTAACGAGGCAGCACCACCGCTCACTGTTGAAGAAGCAATTGCCCATCTGCACGGAAAAGATTTAAGTCTCCGCTATTATGCCGCCTGGTGGTTGGGCAAATTCCGAATTTCAGACCCGGCAGTAGTAGACGCCCTGATTGAAGCACTCGAAGACGAAGCTGACCGTACAGAACTAGGCGGATACCCACTGCGACGCAATGCCGCTAGGGCATTGGGGAAGCTGGGCGACCAACGAGCCGTGCCAGGGTTAATCCGCTGTTTAGACTGCGCGGACTTTTACGTTCGAGAAGCCGCTGCCCAATCTCTTGAGATGTTGGGTGAACCAGCGGCTATAGCCCCTCTGATGCAGCTACTCGCTAGTGGAGTCGCTGCCGCCGAACGAGTACCCGGACGCCCCCACCTGCAAGAACCGTGTGAGGCAGTGATGGAAGCACTGGGTACTCTAAAAGCAACAGAAGCAATTCCATTAATCCAACCCTTCTTGGAAAACCCGACAAAGCGAGTGCAGTATGCAGCTGTGCGAGCAATGTACCAGCTAACTGGGGATGACGGTTATGGGAAACGTTTAGTGGAAGCATTGCAAGGGTCAGATGTTGTACTGCGCCGAGTCGCTCTATCAGACCTTGGTGCAATTGGCTATCTGCCAGCAGCAGAAGCGATCGCCACCGCCTCAACCGAAAACAGCTTCAAACTCATAGCCCTGAGAGGGCTACTAGAGCAACAAATCAGCTCAGACACAGAACTCTCCGAAGGCGCTATCCGTGTCATGAACTTAATGGATGCGCTTTTATAAGCAATCGGGAATTCAGAATTAGGAAATTTCCCATTCCTCACACCCCACTCCCCAATTCCCAAATGACCAACTCCACCCGTGCCCAGGAACTCATTCAGGCTGTCGAACAGGCGAACTCTGATGAACGCCTGGTTGAATCTGTGCGTGCGTTGGCAGAGTGTCATTCACCCCAAGGAATTCCTACTCTAATTGCCGTGTTGGGCTATAACAATCCAGCAGCAGCAATAGCAGCCGTTGATGGGTTGATTCAGCTGGGAGAATCGGCAGTGATGCCCCTAGTAGAACAGCTAGATGAATACAACTATGGAGCAAGAGCGTATTCTATCCGAGCCTTAGCCGCGATTAGAGATCCTCGTGCCCTGGATGTCTTAGTGACAGCCGCCGCTACCGACTTCGCCCCCAGCGTCCGCCGTGCGGCAGCTAAAGGATTGGGAAATCTAAACTGGCATCAACTCAAGCCAGAAGAAGTTGCACAAGCCCAAATAAAAGCTTTAAATACTCTTATACAAGTTTCTCAAGATTCCGACTGGGCAATTCGTTACGCTGCCGTTGTCGGGTTACAAGCGCTGGCGAAGAGTGCCAATAGCACTACTGAGCCAATCCAAAACCTGTTTGAGCAAATGTTGGCGTCAGACGCTGATCCAGTCGTGCGATCGCGTGTCTTATTGGCACGAGTGCGATCACAAACTGAAAATGCGACAGCGTAACAGTGCCGATTGCGAAAAACAAAGGTTTACGTTCACTAACCAAAGGAAAACGATTTAGGATGTCGATTCCTCTACTTGAAATTACACCAACGACTCAAAATCAGCGCGTCGAGGGCTACGAAGTCCCCGACGATGATGATTTTCAGTTTTACCGTCTAACTGAAGTAACCTCAGAGTCCGAGATTACTGAAATCATTTGGGCAGGCTATCGCCAAATTTTCAGCGAACATTTGATTCTTGAAAAATATCGGCAACCCTTCCTCGAATCTCAACTGCGTAACCGCGCTATTTCTGTACGAGACTTTGTCCGGGGATTGGGTAAAACAGATGTCTATCGAAATTTGGTAGCAGAAACGAACTCGAACTATCGCTTAGTAGACATTACCTTCAAGCGCTTTCTAGGACGTGCCAGCTATAACAAAGACGAGCAAATTGCTTGGTCAATTGTGATTGCTACCAAGGGACTATCTGGCTTTATCGACGCTGTAGTAGATAGCGACGAGTATCGCCAGAACTTCGGTGATAATATCGTGCCTTATCAGCGTCGTCGGTACAAAGATCGACCGTTTAATCTGGTTAACCCCCGCTACAGCGATTACTGGCGTGCACGCCAAATTGGTTTAGAGGGTTCCTACTATAAAGTTCAAGTCACCGGAGAGACGGTGCAACGGGGAGTTCGCCAAGCCATTCCTGATACCTTTTTGGCAATGGCTCGCAGTATCAGCCCCGCCGGACTCAACTATCAGCGGACGAGAGACAGAGCCATCTCCCAAGCTAACAATATGCCAATTCCGGATATGACCCGTAAAGCTGTCACCCCCACAGCCACCGTTGGTCGCAATGAGGTAGCTCTCCCCTACCGCTATCTTTACAAGACGCCTACAACCTAACGAACGTCATTGGTATTAGTCATTAGTTAACTAATCACAGCAACTGACTAACAACCAACAACAAATAACTAACAAGTCACCGATGTCAATACCTCTACTAGACTACAAACCTTCTTCTCAAAACCAGCGGGTTTCGGGTTACGAAGTTCCTAGCGAAGATACCCCTCGGATTTATCGCACCGAAGACTGCTTGGATCAGAATGATGTCCTAGATTTAATCTGGGCAGCTTATCGGCAGGTTTTGAGTGAACATGAAATCCTCCAATCCAATCGTCAGATTGCTTTGGAATCTCAGCTAAAAAATCGTGCCATCACCGTGCGCGACTTTGTCAGGGGTATAGCAAAATCTGATGCGTTTTACCGCTTAGTTGTTGAGCCAAATTCTAATTACCGAGTCGTTGAACTGTGCCTCAAACGACTACTGGGTCGCTCTCCTTACAACAAAGAGGAAGAGATTGCCTGGTCAATCAAAATCGCTACCCTTGGTTGGGGCGGATTTGTCGATGCCTTGATTGATAGCCCAGAATATCAGGAAAACTTTGGTGATAATACCGTACCCTACCAGCGCCGTCGCTATAAAGGTCGTCCTTTTAACCTCGTGACACCCCGTTACAGCGATTACTGGCGCGACAAACTCGAAGACGAACGCTACAAGTGGGGCGATGTCAATAACTTCCTGGAAATGGCAAGGAAAATCTCGCCCAGAGCAGTCACTGAGACCGTGACAGTCGATACCTCTAACATTAAAATCCCTGACATGACACGGGATTTAACACAAGGCGTGCCCGTCTCCATTAACACCGGTGCAAGTTTTCCACTTCGGTAATCTTAGTGGGTCAAAGTCATGCTCAAATTGAAATACGGGCATCAACAACAAGACTAAACTCTGCTTAGTAGTTTGTAATACTTTCAAAGGGAGATTTTTACATGGCATTGCCATTATTGAATTACAAGCCTACAACCCAAAATGTGCGGGTTCGTAGCTTTGGAATTGCGGACGAAGACGAAGATACTCCGTACATCTATCGGATGGAAGATAGTAATTCTCCGGCGGAAGTGCTTGACCTGATTAACGCGATCTATCGCCAACTCTTTAGCGAACACGCAGTTCTCCAAGTGAATCGCCAGAAGAATTTGGAATCTCAGCTAAAGAACAAGACGATTACCGTGCGCGACTTTGTGCGTGGTATTGCCAAGTCTCCCGCTTTCTACAACTTGGTCGTTGAAAGCAATAACAACTATCGGCTTGTTGAAGTGACGCTCAAGCGCTTCTTGGGTCGCGCCCCTTATAACAAGGATGAAGAGATTGCTTGGTCAATTAAGATTGGCACTCTCGGCTACTACGGCTTTGTGGATGCCTTGATTGATAGCGAAGAGTATACTCAAGCCTTTGGGGATTACACGGTACCCTATCAGCGCAAGCGGATGGAAGGTCGTCCAATTAACTTGGTGACTCCCCGCTACGGCGAAGACTACCGCGAAGTTATTGGTACGGTTAAGAATGACTGGCGCTTTACGCTGGAGAAAGTCTACAGCCGCCAATACCAAGAGCGACAACTGGCAGAAGGCGATCCTCGCAAGTATCGCGATATGGCAGCAGCGGTCAATACCAAGCGTAACTACCCGCCTAGTGTCTCAACATCTAACATGGATTTCTTGAGCAAAGTGCCTTATCGGGGTAAACGCTAAAGTCTCAATTTAGAGGCGAAAACTAGCTGGGTCTAGTTTCCGCTCAGAAGATGCCTAATTTAAGTTAATTGGGTGTCTACTGGGCAGAAGCTAGACCCAGTAATAATTTAAGCCTGTCTAAGTCTTGTTACTCGTCTTGGTCGTATAGCAAAAGGCAGAAGGTAGCACTTCGACACGCTCAGTGACCGGGCAGAGGGCTTTTATGTTTATTACTATTACGCTGTCGTTTAGGCTAATCTCGTGCATAGAGATTAGGTTCTGTAGACTGAAATGTTCAAAATGTGGCGGCGTTGGCTTGCTTGGAGTCTCTTATTTTTAGCCAGTCTCGTTTTTTGCATTGTCTTTGATATGCAGTCAACTAGACACCTAAATCATTTAGCCGTGGCTACAGAAACGCCATTGCTTCACTCTCCCTCTCAAGAAAAGCTTGTGGAGCAAGGAGTTGAACTTTATCAAGCTGGGAAATTTACTGAGGCGATCGCACTTTTTTCACAAGCCCTCTCACAAACCACATCGGCAAAAGAACAGGCAGTTATTCACTCTAACTTAGCGCTTGCCTATCGGCAAATCGGGCAACTGACGGAAGCGACGCAGGAGTGGGAACAAGCCATTCAGATTTATCGCCGTCAAGATGATGAGGCAGGACGCCGCCAGTTAGCGAGATTGCTGACAGAACAGGCACAAGCTTATAACGACCTGGGTCAACACCGACGGGCGATTAGTATTTTACAGTCGGGAGTAGAACTGGCACGTCAAAACCAAGACCTGCAATTACAGGCAGCGACGCTAGGAACGTTAGGCAAT
>DATNQT010000242.1:0-2766 GCA_036703885.1 Candidatus Sericytochromatia bacterium | reverse complement strand
ATATTCATCGCCCTTGCCAACTCGGCTGCTACCTCAGGTCGAGAGAACTCCCCAGGTGGTAATTCGCCCATCCGTAACATTTCGCGCACTTTCGTCCCTGATAGATGAATTCGTTCCTCTGGGGTACTAGGGCTAGTCTTTGTTGTTGCCATCTGCTGGGTGCGCTTGCAGTAGAAGGCGTGTTCAAACTTCATCGGCACAATACCGAGTTCCGATGGCTCAAACTCATCAAAAATTTTCTGCGCGTCATAAGTACCGTAATAGTTACCAACCCCTGCATGGTCTCGTCCAACGATGAAGTGAGTACAGCCGTAGTTCTTACGGATTAGGGCATGGAAAATCGCTTCTCTCGGACCCGCGTAGCGCATTGAGGCTGGATTAATTCCCAAAATCACTCGGTCTTTCGGAAAGTATTTATCTAGCATGATTTCGTAGCAGCGCATCCGCACGTCAGCAGCAATGTCATCATCTTTAGTAGCGCCGACTAAAGGATGGAGGAACAAGCCATCCACAATTTCTAGGGCACACTTCTGGATATATTCGTGCGCTCTATGAATCGGGTTGCGAGTTTGGAAGCCTACAATTGTTTTCCAGCCCTTTTCTTTAAAGAGAGCGCGAGACTGAGTAGGGTCAATTTGGTATGGCGGAAACAGAGGATGGGGGTTACGATGCAACAGCCAGACGGGTCCAGCGAGTTTGATCGCACCTTTGTTGTATAAAACCTGAACGCCTGGGTGTTTTAAGTCATCCGTACCGTAGACTTGACACGCTTCGTGAGCTTTATTGTAGCGATATTTGGCAGTCAGCTCTAAGACGCCGACAAAGCGACCTTGCGGATCGTCTAGACGTACCCATTCACCTTCCTTCAGGAGGTCTGCGCCATCTGGCGGTACTGAGAGGGTGATAGGAATCGACCAAGGTAGCCCATTGGTCAAACGCATTTCAGTGACGACTCTTTCGTAGTCCGCTTTCTCCATGAAGCCACTGAGCGGACTCAGGGCACCTATCGCAATCATTTCTAGATCTGATAACAACCGCTCATCCAGTTGTACGCGGGGTAAGTAGTCGGCTTGATCGAGAAATTCCTGCCGCTCCGCAGGGGTAGCGATGCGATTGATCAGTTGGCCACCGTGGGGGGTAATTCCGTCTGGATGGAGAGTCAAAGTAATCCTCTTCGCGTTAACTGCAATTCAATCAATTTCTTGTATTAAACTAAATTAACAGCTTTTCGCGATTAACTGACAAGGGAATAAGGACTCTCAACAGCGATCGCATAACGCTTTAAGCGGGTGCATACCAGGCGTTGCACAAATAGTTTTGAGAAGGGACTCTCGGAGACTCTTGAAGACAAGGGGGATAGTACTTAGAAAGAAAAATATATTTGCTCTCATTGGGATGCTCCCCTTTAAGCCCTTTTGATGTGACAATCTTTTATTGAATGAAAAAGCCCACAGGCTGATCGAAGACTAGACCTCTTGCATAAATCTGAATTATCCCCTGAACTTTACTGCCTTTAAATAAGCGAAAGTTGTGCTCTCTTTCCTTAGTATGATCAGAGCAGAATATGACCAATTTGATTAACTGAAATGGTTGGAGCGGTTGCCATCGTCTGATGTCTATCTATTCTCTTAATTAAATGCACTTCTTTCATTGACTGCTGTTAAACAGCCTCACCGCTTAAGAATTTATTTGTAGATACCTTTTAGTGCTTCCCCCTTGAGCCATAACTCCTATCAGATTTTTTTTAGTCGTGGATAAAGGGATTGATATCGCATCCAAGCCTCTTCTAGGGCTGAATCAACTGGTTGGGGAGTTGCAGCAAGCGTTGGTGTGGCTGCCAGTTTGAGCGTGTGATTAGCATCTGCGTATACACCAATTCCGATACCCGCCAGTAGAGCAGCACCACGCGCGGAAGCAGCAGCAACGGTAGTTGCATAGAGGGGTATTCTCAATACATCAGTCAGTAATTGTTTCCAAGGCATTTCTGCCGTTCCACCGCCTGCTAAACGCAGTTCTGCGGCTTTAAAACCTGTTGCCTCAAGTGCCTCAAAACCTTGTCTCAAGGCAAAAGCAACTCCTTCTAAAGCTGCCCGCATCAGGTGCCCCTGTGTGTGATGAAGTCCAAGCCCTACCCATGCCCCGCGTACATAGGGGTCAAGGTGTGGAGTTCGCTCACCTGTGAGGTATGGCAAAAATGTCAACCCTTCACATCCTGGGGGAACAGAAAACGCTTTAGTATAGACTTCCTGCCAGCTCAAGCTGAGGATACCTCGCACCCACTCAAGCGCTAAGCCGGCATTTTGCATTGCTGCAAGGGTGTACCACTGGTTAGGTAGGGCGGTTCGATAGAGATGGGTACGACCATGAGGATCGATAATTGGTTGCGATCGAGGTGTAATGATTTGAGCGCCTGTGCCGATGGTTAGTTGAACCAAACCAGGCTCTAGTAGTCCGTTACCAAGCGCTGCGGCTGCGGTATCGGCAGCACCAGCGATAACAGGTAAGCCAACTCTTAAGCCAAGATGCTCTGAAGCAATAGTTGTGAGGTAGCCGGCGATCGCACTAGAGGGGATAATTTTTGGTAACCAATCACCGCGTAGATTCAGCGCCCAGATGGCTTCCCTTGCCCAGTTGTCCGACACAACATCGTAAAGCAAAGTACCACTAGCATCAGATGGTTCGGTTGCGACTTCTCCAGTCATCCGTAACCGCAGCCAATCTTTTGGCTGGAGTGCCCAACGCGCTTCGGTGTAGACAGTAGCCTCG
>DATNQT010000241.1:0-6309 GCA_036703885.1 Candidatus Sericytochromatia bacterium | reverse complement strand
GTTGGACTGCCTTCAAGAAGAAATCAACCAACTGTACAATCAATCTCCTCAGCTACGGGACTTGGCGATTGACAAAATCGAGGGGGATTTACGAGCGATCGAGGCTGATGCTTATGCTGAATTCGTCCGTTCCGGTCAATTAAATGAGCTGCCTTCATCTCTGTTGCAAAATGTTTTCAAAGATAGAAATGAGAAAATCATTTCTTAGTGGAGTTTTTAGCTGGCTCACTGGCTGCTGGTCGGTGTTCCCTTGAACGCTCAGAATCAAGAAGGAATACCTCAATCAAACGTGAGTTCATGAACAATTTGGTAATTCAAGCATACTGATATTGATTAGAAGTGTCATGTTGAAGCCTTAGACGTTCATGAAGCCACCATCAACAACGAGATCCACTGCTGTCATGTAAGATGACTCATTACTGGCAAGAAAAACAACAGCCTGGGCAATTTCTTCCGGTGTACCAAAGCGTCCTAGAGGTGCAGTTTGCTTAACATACTCTCCAAAGCTATTGAGTGCTTCTTGCGGTAGTCCCATCTTGCCTTGAAAATTAGTCAGTACAAAGCCAGGACTAACAGCATTAACCCGAATCTTGCGAGATGCCAGTTCAGCAGCCAGAGTCCGGGCAAACGAACGCACAGCCGCTTTCGTAGCGAAATACACACTGCCCATTGCTGCACCCTTCTCATTCACTGCTGATGCATTCAAAATTACGCTTGCTCCTTCATTGAGCAATCCAGCAAGCTTTTGCACTGTGAAAAAGGCTCCTTTGACATTGATGTCGAATTGGTTATCGTAGAACGTTTCGTCAATGGCTTCTAGCTCGGCAAACGAACCGACACCTGCGTTTGCAAACAATATGTCAAAACCGCCGAATTCTGCTTTCACCCGTGCTGCCAGCGTGTCAAGCTCGGCAAGCGATCGCACATCAGCACGAACAGGAATTACATTTGTGCCAAGTTCCCTGGCTGCGGCTTGCAAGCGTTCTTCATTTTGTCCGGTAATAATGACGACGGCATCTTCTACAACAAACTGTTTGGCTGTTTCAAAACCGATACCCGTGGTGCCACCTGTGATGACGGCTGTCTTATTGTTCAAGCGTGCCATAAGGAAACCTCCTGTTGATTGTTCGTGGATAAAATTTAAACCAATTGGTCAAAGTTTTGCCAAAAAAAATTAGACCCTTTTGAGAAGTGTCAGCGTTGCCTCAACTGTACTGTGTAAAAGCGTTTCATTGTCCAAGACTCTCCCCAGCAGAGCCATTCCCTGAGTGGTGCAAAGTAGCATCCGAGCCAAGTCACGAGGCTTTATCGCTGAACTCAGTTCACCTGCCTCAATTGCGCGAGCGATCGCAGTGCAATAAGCATCTTCCATCTCTTGAAGATAGTGACGCAAGAGAGCTGCAATCTCTACCTCTGAGTTGTCAAAATCTGCGATGTTCGTACCCAACATGCAGCCTTTGCTTCCTGGTAAAGAATGTATTTGCTGCAAATCTTGTAGGACGTTCTCAATGTTTGCTAGGGGTGAACCCGGAGCCAAAAGCCGATCTCGAATAGATTTCACTTCTGTCTGGACATAGTGTTCTAACGCCTTAAGAAACAGCGATCGCTTATTACCGAAGGTGTCATATAGGCTCTTGCGACCAATACCCATATGTTCGAGCAAATCGGAAAGACTAGCCGCCTCATACCCATGTGACCAGAACACTTCCATCGCCTTTGTTAAGGCTACTTCAGGGTCGAATTGCTTATCTGGTCCTCTGCTCATGAAAACACCCTATCATTATCTAAACCGATTGGTCAAGGTTTTAGTCGCTAACCAAAGATTCTTAAAGTTGTAGTGAAAGAGGAAATCCAGTTTAGGTTTTCCCAGCATATAGTTGAGCGGACAACTTTTGTCCTAAATAGTGATGGGTGACTCCACATAAATTGTTGGGTCTTGCATCGTAAATTTAATTCCAGATTTCATCAACTTTTTGGATATCTTCTCATTCGCCAATTCCAATAGGCGCTTTCTGAGCTGAATCGAGTTATCACTGGAGCCTAAAATAAAGAATGTGACTCTAGCACGGGTAGCTTGCTTTTCCTCAGGGTTCATCAGATCGATATTAGTACTTCCTGGATCAATGCCAACTAAGGAATTAGTACTCTCTATAATCACTTGTTGAACCAAAGCTTGCTCGCGCTCTTCCAGGAAGTGGTTAAAATCTAGGTATAGCAAAACCATTACCTTCTTTCCCCTGGTTATATTCTCAATTTCCAGATTTGCCAGTATGGAGTTGGGGACAATAAACAGTGTACTTTTAGCAACAGTGCGAATCTTAGTAGAGCGCAAGCCAATTGATTCGACGCGACCAAATAGACCTTCGGGTATTTGTTGAGATTTCTGTAAACGAATATATTCACCAGGAACAAAAGGGCGGTCTAAGTACAGCACGATGGTACCCAGAAGCTGTTCTAATGTCTTTTGGGCTGCAAATGCGATCGCTAACCCACCAATCCCCAAGCCTGCCATTAAGCCAACTAGATCAAAGCGACCCTGAGCAAACGCTAAAACAGCGATAAACCCAATAATCACATTAACCAAAGTCTCAAGAACCAGCAGCAACTCCTCCACATCTCGTCCTAACTTACGGATTAACTCAATCCCGTACACGCGGACAAATTGCCGGAATAAGCGTGAGGCTAACCAAGCAACACTGATCGTAACGGCTAAATCCATAAAGAAGCTGAGGAAGTTATAGATAGCCTCATACTCTTCAATGACTTTTAAAGATAAGGAAAGAAGGATTAAAGTCCCCGCAATAATAAATAATCTTCTGATTGGCTCGATTAAACTGTCATAAATATTCGTTACCTGCTGTGGCGAAAATCTTAGGATGATGAATCTTACCAGTGTGGGTGTATATCGCCCTGCAATCAAAGACAAGAGGATAAAACCTAGAAAAGTTCCTATCCTGAGTAAGACAAGCCTTATGTCTTCCCGCTGGATAAACTCTAGAATGATATCCGGATTCATCATGCTTTCTAAATAGTAATAGGTGAATCAACATAGATAGTTGGTTCTTCTATAGTGAATTCAATTCCGTGTTCTTGCAAATCTTGATTGATATTTTGGCTAGCAAGATAGAGGAGGTGACGCCGCAGATCCATGGAAACTTCACCCGAACCTAAAATGAAAAATGTAATTTGGGCTTGGGTTTTCACTAGCTCATTTTTCCCCAGTAATTCCCGAAACGTGACTTCTGTACTCTGAGTGTCAATGCCAAAGATATCTGTACTACTTTCCATAATGACTTGCTTAACAAAAGCTTGGTCTTCGCTGGAAATGGCTTGATAGAAGTTTAAATAGATGAGAGCTATAACTTTTTTGCCCCTGTAAAGTTCTCAATACTCACCTGGGTAAGAGAACTGTTCGGCACAACAACCAACGTTCCTTTCCCAGAGTTGCGAATTTTGGTTGAACGCAAGCCAATAGATTCCACACGACCAAAAGTTCCATCCGGTAAGCCAATGTAGTCATCAACAACAAAGGGGCGGTCGAGATAAATAACAATGCCACCGAGTAACTGTTCTAGGGTTTTTTGCGCGGCGAAAGCAACAGCAAGACCTCCAACTCCTAAGCTTGCAACTAAGCCTAGAATATTAATTTGATGTGTTTGTGCAAAAACAATAATAGCAAAGACAACAATAATTGAATTAGCAATGAGTTTAGAGATAATTAGCAGTTCGCTATTGAGTTTACGTCCACTTTTAATAGCAGCATCTAGGAGGTAAACATCAAAAAACTGTTTGAAGAGTCGATTTCCCAGCCAGCTTCCCGTAATAGCTAAAGATAAACCTAATGGAATTTCAATTAACCTCAAATCCCCCTTGGTAGAAATTAAGAGCAATATAATGTCAGCGACAAAGAGCGAACTAACAAGCCTTAACAAACCCTCATAGGGTTTAACAACTTTTTGATAGGCTTCTGTAACCTTGGGAGAAATGAAATTACTGAAAGTTGATTGAAGTAATTGAGGAATTGAAAGGCTACCAACGAAGGCGAGTATCGCTGTCAATCCCAGCAGAGCTAGGTCTAATCAACTAGGAAAGAATATTAGGCTGCAAAATACTACATTTGTCAGAAAATATCCAGAATCGTCAGTCTAATTACTGTAAGAGGTATTAGACCGAAAAAATCAGTCTAATAAAAAGTGATACCTCACATAGACTTTGGGAATAGTGCAAATTAGTGGATCATCGCTGAATCTTATGATTAAACAGCTATTTAGATACAGGAAGAAGAGGTCATGAAACCTACTGCCACCATCGAAGATATTATTTTTGAGGAGAGAGATACTCAGATTTTCGACATCCCTGATGTTAAAACCAAGCTTTCAACTATTCAAAACTATTTTTTCCCGCGTCTAGAAATTCTGTTGCACTACACTCTCAATATTGTATCAGGCGTTTACAGTGTAAATCCTTATGAGCGGATGACTTTTGTGTACTGTCCGAGCCATAGAGACAAGGCAAAGGAGAATACAGATTTTGGAGTAGCTCACATTGGAGTTGGTGCAAAGCGAGGAAATAAACCTCTCAAGATTATCAAGCGCAATGGTCAGCCTTTCTTTTTTCACCCTACTTACCTAACTTATAAAGTCTTGCCTACAGGAACTATTCACGTTGAATTGCTGCCATTTCGTCAGGGTGTTGACGATGATTACGTAGCAGCGATTTCAGCATTGATCGAGAAGCACAGTGATACGCTCCTGCCACTACTATCCCTAGCTCACATTTCACACACATCAGATATTAGTTACTGTGAGTTCTTACCTTTACACAAAGCGCTCGTTCCTGAAGAAATAGGGACTTTGGGTGTCAAGCTTGTGTCACCAAGATACTATTTCCCTGTAGATGCAAATCGAGGACTGGATGAATTAATTTTGGCATTTACTCTTTTATACGCTTTAGGAGAGTCGTTTATTTGCATCGGAGAAGGACGAGAACCTAAACTTGAAAAGATGCTTGAGCAGTTCAAGGAATGGTATGTCGATCTCGGCAATATTGAAGACGATGATATAGATGAAGAAATAGACCAAGAAGACTTAGAACTTCCAGGAATCCTTGAGTTGGATAGCTACTCGTTTGTGAGAGCAGGTAAATGGTGGGCAATTCTTGCTAGAGATCGATGGAAATGTCTGAGTTGCGGTCGCTCCGCACAAGAGGATGGTGTTGTGTTAGAAGTTGACCACATTATTCCCCGCTCAAAAGGTGGTTCTGATCATATGAGCAACCTACAGACTTTGTGCAAAAAATGTAATGTTGGCAAAAGTAATAAAGATACCACGAGGCTGTGTACAGAGTCTAACGGTGTGTTACACAAAAAGCTAAGTGAGTCAATCGTTAAATCATAAAGGTTCTTCCTCAACTCAAAATCTGCAAGACGAGCTTTTTAGTTAATCACTTTTAGTTACCGACTAGCTGAACAATCCCCTTAAAAGTCGTCTATTGCGGCGCTTCCAGAACACTGACATCAATTAACGGTGTGACGTTAAACCCTTGCTCAAGTAATTGCGTTTGAATTGTGCTTGTGAGGCGGGAGCGAATCTCCTCAGAGGACTGGGTTACACCGGCTTGACGCTGAACATAAACGTTACCTAGCAGCGTGTTCTGCCCTTTGATGTTCGCAGGGGGAAAACGAACATCCGCTTCCACCAGATTTGCCAAACCGCTATCATTCACCACTTTCTGAATCTGAGCCGTGGCACGTTGCTCACGGCTGCTGCGCTGAAGCTCAGGGGAGGTAGAAAACTGCCAAGTCAGCAAGCTCAAGAGCACCAGCACCGTAGCGGCAAGGACAACCGGAAACATCCAGCGCTTGCCACGCTTATAGCGGGTTCCCTGAGCAGTCAGCCCATAGGTGCGGAACATTAGGGAAGCCGATAAATTAATCGCGACCAGTTGCAGCAAGAGTACAAAGACACCGTTCAAAGCCATATCCCAGCGACCCATTGCGCCTGCCATGCCCACCACTCCGGCAGGCGGAGCCAGTGAAGCCGCAACCAGCATCCCAACGGCTGCCCCTGACACGAGGCTACTTCGTTCCGATTGGACAAGATTGAGAGCACCTGCCGCACCCGCAATTAGTGGAAGCAGCACTGCCACAGATGAAACAGTACTGGTTGCATTCATTGAGGATGTCACAACTTCCTGTTGCAGAATCAGGCTGAGCGCTCCAGCTACAGTGATTGTCACTGCCAGGGCTGAAAAGTAGCGTAATAGGCTCCGCTTGAGCAGTTGTCCATCGCCGCGTGCTGTAGCGATCGC
>DATNQT010000240.1:0-3816 GCA_036703885.1 Candidatus Sericytochromatia bacterium | reverse complement strand
GTCTTTCTCCTCAAAAATCCCCATAATTTAACCCTAGATGAATCCTGCCAAAACTAATCGCATAAGAACACCACGCAAAGCGCGATCTCACGGTTCGAGCGGTTCGCCTCACGGATGGCTCGGTTTGTCAGACTACTGCGGTCGTTTTAGTCATCAGTCCTAAGGCAGCGTCGGCAGGATCGATAATGCTCTAGCTTATCCATTGCAATTGATTTTTTATTGAGTTGAAGTTACTACTCAATGATTTCTTCGTACTGATTTGGCTCATCTTCTCGGCGTTGCTTCATTTCTGCAAGAACGTCCTCTAAGGATATTTTGTCTAGCCATTGATGGCGCTCCTTTGTATAGTCTCCTTTACCGGGGCTGAAATACTGAATAAACCGAATAGTATCGGCAATGTGCCTTAGCATAATTTATAGTAATGTAAAAACTTAAATATTTACTTGTTAGCCTGGGTATTAATTTATACTGTTTAAATCTGGATAACTAAGAATATGTCTTTAAGAAGTCATGTGTATTCAAGCGGTTTTAAGCTCCAGTATATTGTTGAGGGTAGCGGGGTTCCTACCATCGTGGTTGGAAGTTCTCTGTATTACTCAAGAACGTTTTCTAACAATCTTCGTAACCGTCTAAAGTTGATCTTTGTCGATCATCGAGGCTTCTCACCTCAGAATGATTGTAAAGACATCTCTGAGTATCAGTTAGATTTACTAATTGATGATATTGAACTCATTAGGAAAGAATTAGGATTTGATAAGGTTATTGTTATAGGTCATTCAGGTCATGCATTTATGGCACTGGAGTATGCAAAGAAATATCCTGCCAATGTATCTCATGTAGTAATGATGTGTGTAGCACCCAATTACTCCCAGGAAGGGCATCTGGCATCGTTACAATATCTAAATGATTCTGTTTGTCCTGAGCGGAAAGCAGCTCTTGCTAAAAACCTGGCTAGGTTGCCTCAAGAAATAGAAGCTGCGCCGGAGAAAGCCTTTATTACCTATTGCCTTCTCATGGGGCCAAAAAGTTGGTTTGACTACAACTATGACGCAACAAAACTTTGGGAGGGGGTAGAAGTAAATATGGCGATGTTTGATTATGTGTGGGGGGAGGTTTTTCGGGACATCGATATTACTGAGAACTTAGATAAGTTGCTTTCCCCTGTGTTCCTTGCTTTAGGCCGCTATGATTACCTCGTTCCACCAGCGTATCTGTGGGAAGGAGTAAGAGACAAGTTCAGTAATCTGACTATCCGCGTATTTGAGAAGAGCAGTCATGCGCCTCACTTTGAAGAGCCAGAGCTATTCGATCAAGAGTTGCTTGAGTGGCTTTTCAATAGCTAACCCTTCTTTCCATAGGAAACCTAACATTTTTTCTGCCCCTAGTTTTAACTACTTCCTCGACAAAGAGAAGTCGGCATCCCCTTTTTATAAAACAAGGCTTAATTATAGTTAAAGTACATAAGTCAATAGACTGAGTGGCTTGAGAATAACAGGTAAGGGGACTAGCCGTTAAACGCCGAAATCCTTATTCTGTATTAGTGAGCAAGTGCTAATCCAAGCGCTAGGGAAAGAGCAAGAGATGGGACGAATATTTATTTCAGCGGGTCATGGTGGTATAGAACAAGGCGGTCGTGACCCTGGGTCGGTGGCTGGTG
This sequence comes from Candidatus Sericytochromatia bacterium, assembly GCA_036703885.1. GTDB lineage: Bacteria > Cyanobacteriota > Cyanobacteriia > Cyanobacteriales > Coleofasciculaceae > CADCTM01. The sequence goes on along the minus strand of DATNQT010000240.1, from coordinate 2,159 downwards.
GTACGACTGAAGCCCAAGAGATGATTTTGCTGCGCGACCAAGTGGTGCCAGAGTTGCGATCGCGCAAATTTGAAGTACTCTCTGTTCCCGATGACCTGAGTTCAAGCCAAAGCATCCAATGGATTAATGCTCGTGCCCGTCCCAACGATGTGGCGCTGGAAATTCATGCAGATGGCTATTCTAATCCCGATGTTCGAGGAGCTACTGCCTTTTACATCGCTAACAATACGACGCGAAAGAATCATGCCGATCTATTGCTGTTGGCTCTAATCCGACGCCTTCCCGAACTCCCCAACCGAGGAGCTAAACCCGACACCTCTACAGGGATCGGACGTATCTCCTTCTGCCGCGACACCATACTCCCTTCGATTCTGATGGAAGTTGGGTTTCTCAGTAACCCAAATGATCGCTTTTTAATTCAGAATCGACGCAAAGATATGGCTCTGGGTCTTGCTGATGGGCTTGCTGCTTGGAGTCGTGCTGTTTCAGGCAACAATCCCAGCAGTGGCTCAACCACCTATACTCCGATCAACATCAATATCAACAGCAACATCTATGGAGAGCAGGGCATCATCATTAATAGCAATGCCTATATCCCCATTGACTTGGTAGATCGGCTGAGAATCGATTTAACAAACGATCCCAACGTTCGCCGCGTTCAATACCAAGGGGTAGTGTATGTCAAAGCGATCGAACTGCGGGACTATAACATTGCTGTGAGCTGGGATAATGCCAGTCGCACCGTCACTTTGCGTTCAATTTTGGTGATTTGCCCCGGTCAGATCGACCGAATTATGGGGCAAGGTAACACCTCTGAAGTGCAGTTGATGATGTTCCTGAAAGCGAATAATGAGAATGCCCTTACCCAGTTTCCCGACTTACCCAAACTATATCGGGAAGAGGCAACAATTGAAGGCGTAAACTATGACGTTGCTTTCTCTCAAGCTTGTGTTGAAACAAACTTCCTACGCTTCGGTGATGACTTAAAGCCCTCTCAAAATAACTTTGGGGGCTTGGGAGATGTGGGAGGTAGTCCTGACGGGGCGGTCTTCCCTAGTGCCAGGATTGGTGTTCGCGCCCATGTCCAGCAATTGAAAGCTTACGCGAGTGTGGAGCCTTTAGTGCAAGAAGTAGTGGTGAGTCCCCGGTTTAATTTCGTCACTCGCGGCATTGCTCCTCTAGTTGCACAATTAAGCGGACGATGGTCGGCAGACCCGCTATATGGCGATCGCATTTTGGCACTAGTCAGGCGTCTATATGAGTCAGCGGGCTTGTTGTGATTAAGTAACCAAGCGACTGGAAGGAGCGGCTATACAGATAAAGTTCGCCTACGTGGACTAAAAGGAAATTTTTCTTGAAACCTGCGTGGTGCGATGCGTAGCTCAATCACACTTTAAGGAAGTGATATGTTAGCAACTACAGTCCCAATCGCGGGCTATCAGCTAACCGAAGTAATTCACGAGGGTATGCATACCCTCCTCTACCGGGGGCTGAGGCAAGCAGGCCAACAAAGAGTTATTCTCAAAATCCTCAAAGCAGATTCCCCCAGCCTGGAAGCCATTACCCAGATCAAACAGGAATACCAAATTCGCCAAGGTCTAGATGTAGCAGGCATTGTTCAATGCTATAGCTTGGAAACTCACTCCAACCGTCTGTTGCTCGTCCTCGAAGACTTTGGCGGCACTTCACTTCAACAACTCCTTGCCTCTCAACCACTCGACCTCACCAGCTTCCTAAATATCGCCATTCAGCTAACTGATGCTTTAGGTGCCTTACATAAGCATCACATCATTCATAGACACATCAAGCCTGCTCACCTGATCATCAATCCTGCAACTGGGCTGGTAAAGATTACTGATTTTAGTATTGCCTCCCGTCTGTCTCAAGAGACGCCGCCCATATGCAATCCAGAGTCCCTTGAAGGCACTCTTGCCTATATGTCGCCAGAGCAGACTGGACGCATGAACCGTTCCCTGGACTATCGCAGCGACTTCTACTCATTGGGAGTCACCTGCTATGAAATGCTGACGGGTAAACTGCCATTTGAAAGTAACGACTCACTAGAACTGGTTCACTGCCATATTGCTAGACTTCCCCTAGCACCTCACCAAATTAATCCTGACATTCCGCTAACTGTATCTAGCTTGGTGATGAAGCTG
>DATNQT010000239.1:0-17487 GCA_036703885.1 Candidatus Sericytochromatia bacterium | reverse complement strand
GCAATTCGCCAAAATGATAATAGCTTTCCCTAAATATTAAAAATCATGCCTGACATGGAACTGCCTCTAGAATCCCTGCTTTCGAGGATTTCACAGCTCGAAAAGCGGCAAAATGTCGTGTCGAAATATATGGTAGGGCTGAAACGCCAGTTTGATGGGATGGCTGAAGGGTTGCAGCAGATAGAACCTTTGAAGGAACAGGTTACCCAACTGCAACAGCGTTTCAACCAGCTACCTATTTTGGATAATGTTGATACGACTGACGCCTCAACTAAGTCTGAAACTATTGATGATGCTGAGGTAGTGAGGCGTTTTTTTGAGCGAGTTGAACAAAATGAAAAAGCGATCGCACCACCAGTAACTCCACTGTCTAGCAAATCGCTAGTAGACTCTACTGAAGTCATAGTGAATGCTAATACTGCTGAAACTCACCCAGATAAGGAGACTGATACAACTGCCCAACAGCAGCGAATTGTCTCAAGAATGAGTGATGAGGAATTCAACATAGAAAGAATGTTCCTGCTGCTAGGAGCCTATGTAGATGAGGAAGAAAGTCAGGAAGCAGCTATCAGTGCTGAAGAATTTTGGAGACGGTACAACGCAGGGGAGCGCGATTTTACTGCGGTTAACATAACTGGGGCAAATCTGAGTGGAAAATGGCTAAGTAGTGTCAATCTGAGCAATGCGAATTTAGTCGAAGCAAAGTTGAGTCGCTGTTATTTCCAGTGGCTCAACTTGAGTGGGGCAAATCTGAGGGGAGCAGACTTAAGTGAGGTAACAACCAGCGAACGAAAGCGTGACGGCTATCATAGAGCAACCATGAGGGAGGCAAACTTAGAAAATGCTGACCTCCATAAGGCACAGCTACAGCGTGCAATTTTATCAAACGCAAAGTTGAGCAAGGCAAGCCTCAGTGGAGCTACTCTGTGGGAAGCTGATCTGAGCGGGGCTGACCTCTGTAAAGCTAACTTGAGCAGAGCTAGTCTGGGGAAAGCCGATCTAACTGGAGCCAACTTGAGCGGAGCCAACTTGAGTCGAGCAGACCTGGGACAAGCCAAACTGCTCAGGGCAAACCTAAGTAATGCCAACCTGTGTGAAGCAAACCTGTTTGATGTCACTCTCGAAGGGGCAAATCTTCAAGGAGCAAACCTTCAGCAAGCTCGTTACAATAACGCGACATGGTTCCCTACAGGATTTGACCCCTCTGAAACAGGTGCTTACTTCATTGGTTCCGGTGCCTCGCTCCAAAATGTCAACTTAGCTGGTGCTAATTTGAGCCAATTCAACTTGAGTGGAGCAGACTTGCAACAGGCTAACTTAAGTAGAGCCAACTTGGCAAACGCTAACCTGAGTGAAGCCAACTTGAAAGATGCAAACTTGAGAGAAGCGCAACTAGGGGGAGCTAACCTCACTAGAGTAATCCTGAGTGGGGCAAAACTTCAAAAAGTAGATCTGACATCTAGCAAGTTGAACAACGCTAATCTAAGTGGAGTAAATCTGAGTGAAGCTAAACTGAATTATGCAAATCTGAGCGCAGTGTCTTTGAATGAAGCAGACCTCCGTGGTGCAACCCTTCGGCAGGCAAATCTACAGGGGTCAAACCTTACTAAAGCTGACCTCCGAGGAGCAGACTTTCATAGCGCCAATTTATCGGGAGCAGACCTCAGTGGGGCAAACTTGGGCGGGGCAAACTTGGATAAGGCAAACCTTACTGGAGCAATCATGCCTGATGGCACGACTCACGAGTAGACTTTAAATATCTGAGCGATCTTCTGGACAAAAAAGAACCCTACCGAATAGGTCGGCAGGACTCGTCACACACAGTTAGGATGTTCTATTTGTTTATATCTCTGGCTCCCCTACAACTTATGCAGTTGACGGAAAATTTTACTGCGAGCTAGATGATTTTGAGTTGAACATCTCCCCTGGCTAATTTAGCCGTTGCTCAGTACCCAATTTACGAGGGTACGAACCGGGAAACCCGTTGCACCAGAAGGGTTGCAGCCGTCCTCTTTATCCGTCCATACGGGACCTGCAATATCTAAGTGTATCCAGGGAGTCTCTTTAACAAACTGCTTTAAGAAGAGGGCAGCAGTAATCGAACCACCTGGACGTGGGCCGGTGTTTTTCATATCTGCAATTGGGGACTTCAAGCCCTCAAAGTACTTCTCTTCCATCGGCATCTGCCAGAATTTTTCGCCAGCAGCAACTGATGCGGCTTTAAGCTCATTAGCTACACCTTCGTCTGTTGCCCACAGTCCACCGATATCATTGCCCAGAGCAATAATACAAGCACCTGTTAGCGTGGCTAAATCGACGATCGCATCTACTCCCAGTTTTTCTGTAAACACCAGCGCATCAGCTAATGTCAACCGTCCTTCAGCATCCGTATTATTAACTTCAATCGTTTTACCGTTAGAAGCTGTAAGGATATCACCTGGGTGCATAGCCTGACCGCTGATCATATTCTCCGTCACGGCGCTAACGAAGTGAACCTCGACATCTGGCTTGAGTTGACCAATTGCTTTGGCTGCCCCCAAGGTTGCTGCCGCACCTCCCATATCCATCTTCATCGTTTCGATGCCGCTACCAGCACCTTTGATATTCAAGCCGCCAGAGTCGAAGGTAAGACCTTTACCGACAATAGCTAGTTTACGCTTTGGCGTTCCTTCTGGCTTGTAGGTTAGATGAATAAACTTAGGAGGCATATCCGAGGCTTGGGCAACTCCTAAGAAAGCACCCATCCCCAGCTTCTCACACTCTTCTCGTTCCAAAATTTCTAGGGCAAGACCATATTGGGAAGCAATTTCTTCCGCCGTTTGAGCCATACTTACGGGCGTTACCACATTTGCTGGGGCTGCAACCAGTTCCCGTGCTAAAATTACACCCGTACAAATAGCTTGAGCCTTAGTAATTGCTGCCTCCTGACCACCGAGTCCCAGTAAATCGACGTGTTCTAGCTTGGCTCCTTTGTCGTCTGGTTCCGATTTAAAGCGATTATCCTGGTGCAGTGCCAGCACAATGCCTTCAGTAATGGCTTGGGCGGTTGCTGCTGGGTCATTATTAAACACGGGCAAGCTAATCCCCAGAGTTTTGCTTTTTTGCTGTTTCGCTGTCCGAGCGATCGCAGCAGCAGCACGGCGCAAGCTATCTAAAGTTAGGGTATCTGATTTACCCAGCCCCACAAGTATCAATTTACGAATTGAGCTACCCGCACCCACCCGCGTTACGGCACTGCTGCCAACGCTTCCCTTAAATTCTGTTTCTTCAATTAGTTCCTTGATATTACCAGCAAGCTTCTCATCCAGTTGGGCTAGATCGCCCGTCAAATCTACAGCCTCTTCAAAGAACCCAACTGCCAGGGCATCACCAGTCCATTCCAATCGCGGTGTATCCGTTGCTCGAATTTCCATTCCTCAGTTCTATCTACGTTCTGTTACATGAGTATCTGCTTATCAGTATTGCTCAAAACAAATGGAAGAATGTTTAAAGAAATTCAGGTTTCCGGTAGTTCAGGCTACCCTGCACCCTAAAGTCTTAGATGAAGCTAAGATGTTGCAGGTTTTGCCTTGACTGCTTTAGCTTAACTAATGAGGGGTTTGGGGAGCTATAAGTCCCGCGCTGTACCTTTCAGGTACAGCGTCGGGATACATGGACTCTCCAAGCCGATTTTATCCGGTCAAACCCGGTAAAATCGGCAATGAATAAAGGTTTATAGACCATTGTTTATGTGTTAGAAGTATTGGCATGACTCTTATCATGAACTACTGCTACCGAATTTATCCCGACGCTAACCAAGAGCAGACAATGCTGCGTTGGTTGGAAATTTCTCGCAAGGTGTACAACTACGCTTTGCGGGAAATCAAAGATTGGGTGAATTCCCGTAAGTGTAGTTTGGATTATTGTTCGCTGGAACGTGAATATATCATTCCAGCCGACAAGCCATTTCCTACCTACTACAACCAGCAAAACGCACTTCCCAAAGCGAAGAAAGAATTCCCTGAATTGGGAGAAGCCCCCTCTCAAGTTCTGCAAACTACTATCCGTAGATTGCACGAGGCTTGGAATTATTTCCAAGAGAGGGGGTTTGGCTTTCCTCGCTTCAAGAAGTTTGGACAAATGAAGTCCATGCTGTTTCCTCAATTCAAGACCAATCCGATTACGGGTTGGCAGATAGCTCTGCCCAAAGTCGGAAAGATGCCCATTAACTTGCACCGACCTATCCCAGACAGGTTTGCGGTTAAGCAGGCACGGGTGTTGAGGAAAGCGGATAGATGGGAGGTAGTTGTCACAATAGAGTCTGATGTATCGATACCAGACGCCCAACCTCATGGGGATGCTTTGGGTATCGATTTGGGATTGTCCAAGTATTTGACAACCTCGGATAGAGAGTTTATCGCTAGACCCCGATTTCTGACATCCTTGTACCGCCAGATGGAATTGCTGCAACGCAAGTATGCCAGAACGAAGAAGGGGTCTAAGAACCGCGAAAAAGCTCGAATTAAGGTTGCTAAATTCCACAACCACATCGCCAGCGTTCGGAAAGATTGGCACTTCAAACTGGCTAACCATCTGTGTACCAAAGAAGGTATCGGGATGGTGTTTGTTGAGGACCTAAACTTGAAAGCGATGTCGAGAGGGATGTTGAGAAAACATACTCTGGATGCCGCTTTCGGTCAGTTCCTCAATCTACTGGAATGGGTGGCAAAGAAGCATCAAGTCTACTTTCTCCGAGTCAATCCCGATGGAACGTCTCAAACCTGTCCTAAGTGTGGAACACATACGGGGAAAAAAGACCTTTCCGAACGTGTTCATCGTTGTGGTGAATGTGGGTATGAAACGGATAGAGATCATGCAGCATCAGAAGTAATCAGATTGCGTGGTATAGAACTCATTAGTACCGTGGGACTCACGGGAATAGAAAACGCCTATGCAGTCGGTCTACCGGGGATTGATGAAAATCAGTCTAGGTCAGAGGCGAAACCTCGTAAGAGAAAAACTAGGAATGCCCAAAAGTGATTTTGGGAAGCCTGTGCTGTACCGTAAGGTCAGCGTCGGGAGGATGTCACTCAAAGCGCCTACTCATGGAAAGCGGACATCATCACAGCAAAATAAAGAGGGTTGGACTTGTGTTGGGCAAATTAGGATTCATGCTAAAGGAACCGAAAAATAGAATTCCCGTGGCAGTAGGAGCAGGACTGCTGCTGTGTGCAATGCTTGGCTCATCATTGTTTGCACTCTCGATGACTGGTTTATTGGCTCGATGGACTGGTAGCCAACAAACTCAAAATCCATTAAGCCCAACTAAGGACGAGGAAAAATCAGTAGTTCTGCGGCTGGTGTCGCTAGCTCCTCAAGCCAGGGCATCACAGTTAGAAACCGTTGCCTCTGGTGCTAAATCTCTCGATCAGTACCGCGCCCGTTATCTGCTGGCGTCGGATTTAATTCAACAAAAGCAGGGGGAAAAAGCGCTTAAGTGGTTGGAAGGATTGGAGTCAGATTATCCCGCCCTAGCATCTCATATTGCTCTGAAACGCGCCCAAGCCTATGAAGCGATGGGGGACAAGGCAAAAGCTACGCAAGCTTGGCAAGACATCCTGAAAAATTACTCCGATCAACCCGTCAGCGTGGAAGCACTGTATGTCTTAGGGAAATCGAATCCTGAGTACAGGAATCAGGCGATCGCTAAATTTCCCGCTCATCCACGCACTCAAGAGATTATTCGCGCTGAACTGAGCAAGAATCCTAATCAGCCAGCTTTATTGCTGCTCTTAGCCAGAAACAACCCAGCTGCTAAAGAAACAGCCCCTTTTCGAGACATCTTAGTTGACAAATACGCTTCCCAACTGAAGCCAGAAGACTGGCAAGCGATCGCTTTTGGCTACTGGGAAACTCAAGAGTATGGCAAAGCGGCAAAAGCTTACGCTAAGTCCCCCCGAACACCCCGCAATGCTTATCGGGTAGGGCGAGGATACCAACTGGATGACAAAAAGCCAGAAGCCATAGCGGGTTATCAACAGCTCGTTAAGGAATTTCCCAACGCCAAGGAAACTGGGCTGGGGTTAAGGCGTCTAGCTAGTCTTTCACTATCAAAAGACGCGATCGCTTATTTGGATCTGGCGATCGCTAAATTTCCAGATGAAGCCGCTGAGGCATTATTCGCCAAAGCCCAAATCCTAGAAGCCTTGGGAAGCGGCACCTCAGCCGCTCAAGCCCGTCAGTCGGTTCTAACCCAATACCCCAAATCGGAAGCAGCAGCTGAATATCGCTGGAAAGTAGCCGAACAAAAGGCTCGTGACGGAAAATACCAGGAAGCATGGCAATGGGCACAACCCATTACCGTCAATAATCCTGACAGCGATTTGGCTCCGGAAGCCGCGTTTTGGGTCGGTCGATGGGCAGTTGAGCTAGGGCGTCAGCAAGAGGCGAAGGTGGCTTTTGAACACGTACTCAGTAAGTATCCAGAATCTTACTATGCATGGCGGGCCGCCCGATATTTGGGCTGGGAGGTTGGAGATTTTTCGACCGTGCGGAATCTGACGCCACAGGTAACACCGCCGCAAGTGCGTTCCGCTCCACCTGTTGGTTCTGCTACCTTAAAAGAACTCTACCAGTTAGCTCAAAATCGGGATGCTTGGACGCTCTGGCAAGTGGAATGGCAAAACCGCCAAGACTCAACAGTTCCCGAACAATTTACCGATGGTTTGATGCGGCTGGGAGTAGGCGATCATCTCGAAGGTATCAATCAAGTTTGGAACCTGAGCCTGCGACAAACGCCTCAAGAGCGATCGCAATGGCAAGCACTACGCAACCAACCTGCTTACTGGTACGCCCTGTTCCCCTTACTTTATATAGAGCCAATTGTTAGCTGGTCGCAACAACGCCAGCTCAATCCTTTACTTGTAACTTCTCTAATTCGACAAGAGTCTCGGTTTGAATCAAAAATCCGCTCTGTTGTAGGTGCAACGGGTTTAATGCAAGTGATGCCAGAAACGGGCAGTTGGATTGCTGAGAAAATCAATCTGAAGAAATACAATCTGGAAAATCCTGACGATAACGTCAAACTGGGCACTTGGTTTTTGGACTTCACCCACCAGGAGTACAACAACAACTCGATGTTGGCTGTTGCCAGTTACAACGCGGGTCCCGGTAAAGTGTCAGAGTGGGTGGAAAAATTCGCTTTAAGTGACCCTGATGCCTTTATTGAAGTGATTCCCTATGCAGAAACTAAGGGCTATGTAGAGGAAGTTTTTGGCAATTACTGGAATTACCTACGGCTCTATGATCCCAATATTGCCCAAATGTTAGGGAAGTATTCGGGTTCTGGGTCAGTAGTATCGCGCCCGTGAAGACTGTGGCATGGGTGTCAAGGTGTTAGGTCGTAGGTGGTATGTTTTAGGGGATAAATCTAGCTACCACCTCGCCACCTAAAACCTGCCACCTTGACAGAACATATGCGATCGCTGTTTTTTTCCTCAGGGATTGTAGCTGACGTGAAATTGATTAAGCTGTTGAAGAGTATGGAGAATCTTGGTACGCCAGGAGGAGCGAGTGTCCGAAGTTGAACTATTATCTGATGTCGGTGCTGACTACACCCAGCTAAGGGATTTGCTGGCAGCTGGCAAGTGGAAAGAGGCTGATGAGGAAACTGGGCGAATCATGCTCAAGGTTGCCAGCCGGGAAAAGGAAGGCTACCTCGACAGTGATTCGCTCAAGAAATTGCCTTGCACTGATTTGTGCACTCTTGATGAGCTTTGGGTAGCCTACTCACAAGGATGCTTCGGGTTCAGTGTTCAAAAGCGCATCTATGAAGAAGTCGGAAAAGACTTTACGAAAATGTGCGATCGCATCGGATGGCGTCAAGCCGGAAGCTGGTTAAACTACTCATCTCTTACTTTTAATACCGATGCTCCCCTTGGTCACCTTCCAGGTGGAGGATGGGTTGGGTCGTTTTCGGGAAAGGGGGGAGTCGGTGTAATGGGTAGTTGGTGGTATTCTTGTCTCGCGTCGAGACTTGTCGAGTGTAATATCTAAACTTTCAACGAATCGACAACATTTTGCCCAGGCAGGTAATTCCACGCCACGGGTGTCCCATCGCTCGGTAGATGCATCGGTAGATACAATAGTTAGCGTGCCCTGAACTGACCGAAACCAATGACGCCTTCTGACGTAGAGACTGCCCCCCTGCAAAATCCAGACGCCCTGGAAAACGAAGACCTCAATGATTTGCCCGATGATGTCGAGATGTCGTTGTTCGACCACTTAGAGGAGTTGCGACAGCGGATTTTCTACGCGCTCATCGCAGTAGTCATCGGGGTGGTTGGCTGCTTTGTGGGTGTTAAGCCCCTTGTGCAGATGTTAGAAATCCCTGCTCAAGGCGTTAAGTTCCTGCAACTGGCACCGGGAGAATACTTTTTTGTTTCTATTAAAGTTGCTGGATATAGTGGAATATTGGTTGCCAGTCCCTTTATTCTTTACCAAATTATTCAATTCGTCTTACCAGGATTGACTCGCCGCGAACGACGCCTAATTGGTCCCGTCGTTTTGGGTTCTAGTGGCCTGTTTTTCATCGGTTTGGGATTTGCCTACATTGCTCTGGTTCCTGCGGCATTAAACTTCTTTATTAGTTATGGAGCAGATGTTGTTGAGCAGTTGTGGTCGATTGACAAGTATTTTGAATTTGTCCTGCTACTGATGTTCAGCACGGGTTTGGCATTTCAAATCCCAATTATTCAACTTCTATTGGGCTATTTGGGGATTGTCTCGTCTGAACAAATGCTTTCAAGTTGGCGTGTTGTAATAATCGCTGCAACAGTATTAGGTGCTGTGTTGACACCTTCTACTGACCCCCTCACCCAAAGCTTACTGGCAGGTGCTGTTCTTGGTCTGTACTTTGGTGGGATTGGTCTGGTTAAGGTATTGGGAAAATGATGGGTTTAAGCTACTAAGTCTTCTATGGTACTGCGTCAATTCATTGGAAAAGTTAGCTAACCTGATAGATAGATTGACATGGCTCAAATCACTTATGACGATTTTGAGAAAGTTGAAATTCGAGTTGGCAAAATTATTAAGGTAGAAGAGTTTCCTAAAGCCCGAAAACCTGCGTACAAACTCTGGATTGATTTTGGCGAACTCGGTATCAAAAAATCTAGCTCAGGAATTACTAAGCTTTACAACAAAGAGGAATTAGTTGGTCAACTCATTACAGCAGTAACTAACTTTCCTCCTCGTCAAGTTGCCGATTTTATGTCTGAAGTTTTGGTTCTAGGCGTTGTCCAAGACAATAATGAGGTCGTACTAATCCAACCACAAAGGGATGTACAGCTAGGTCAAAGAGTTTTCTAACGTCTCTACAAGAAATGGTCAACCAGGGTCAGTACGCCTATCTCTCATTGCTGACCTTCATCAAAGCTTTATATAGCGGTTCTCAAATGAGTTGAGTACAACCATCTTCCTGACTCCGGGAACGAGCGTATTCAATCTTAGTGAGAACCGCTATAGATGCAGGCAGCTAACTTTACCAAATTTTTACGGAAATCCTAGTAAGGTCATGTCTATAATTACATCATCACATAGGTAAGTGACTCTCAAAAGTAGGAAATCTTAGTTCTATATCAGGTTTTTTCTGAAGACCTGCTAAGGCGAGGCTAAATATAGCGGTGCCTTCCTAACTCGACCTATTATAAGGAACCTAGTGCTTGGATTGAAGGCTTTAGTCCCAGAACAGATAAGGAGCCATTGGTGACACTCAATGAGCTACTGTATAAATCCTGACTGTCCTCAGCCTAAAAATCCGACTCAGGCGGATGTCTGTCAGGCGTGTAATGCAAAACTCTTGTTGCGCGATCGCTATCGGGTGCTGAAGGTATTGGGTCAGGGCAATTTTGCTATAACATTTTTAGCTCAAGATGAGTCTAAGCAAGGAAAGCAGAATTGTGCAATCAAGCAACTCCGTCCAGCAACAACCAAGCCATACATTATAAAAATGGCACAGGAGTTGTTTGCGCGAGAAGCCGAAACGCTCAGAAAGATTGGCTATCATCCCCAAGTACCACAGTTGTTGGACTACTGCGACGATTGTCAGCCATTTTACTTGGTACAGGAGTACATCCAAGGCTTGACTTTACATCAACAAATTGAACAAACAGGTCCGCGATCGCAAGCTGAGGTCAAGCAATTTTTAAGTGAATTCCTACCACTGCTTGAATTCATCCATAGTCAGCAGTTAATTCACCGAGATATTAAACCTGCCAACTTAATTCGTCGCCAGGAAGACAGCAAACTGGTTCTGATTGACTTTGGTGCTGTTAAAAACTACCAAGACGATCCAGACAGCATTTTTGGTCAAACGACTTGGACAGAGAACTCTATAGGCACTCCAGGCTATGCACCTCCAGAGCAAATAGCCATGCGACCTGTTTATGCCAGTGACATTTTTGCACTGGGCGTCACTTGCATTTATTTATTGACTGGTAAATCACCGAACAAACTATCATACAATCGGTCAACGTGTGAAATGGTTTGGCAGAAATACGTTCAGATCAGCGATGGTTTTGCTGAGGTTTTGAATAAAATGCTGGAGGCTTCTGTCCGTTACCGCTATCCCTCAGCTAAGGATGTCCTAAGAGCGCTCGAATCGTAGTCTTATCTCCACAAACCCGGACTTAAGGCTCTAAAAATCTTCTAACATCCATTCTGACGCCCGCTCACCTAGTTCAATGGGAATACTGATCGCTTTACCCAATCGCGGACGTTCGCGGGTTTTCTGGATACACTCTTGCACCTGTTGCGCTCCGCCCCAAGCATGGAGATAACTGGCAACTGTATCTAGATGCTCCAGGTACTCAACCTCAGAGAGCGGAAACGATGCCTGTTCCAAGTATTTCCACATCACCTGAACGAATATTTTACCCTGAGTCCGTCGTATTTGGATGTCATAAGAGCGTTCCCACTTGTTGAGCAGGAGTTGGCGCAAGTCCTGTCCTGTCATATCTCTTTTTACCTAATCTTGTTTACATTTCGTTACAAATACGACGGTTCTTTACTTTATGATACGGTGTAAAAGAATGTAATAATACCTACATCCCAAGTCCTAAATCCCTTCTACTGAAAGGATTGTGGCAACCCTGCTAACAGTTGAATCACTATACATTAAAAGAGCAGGGATTAAGAAATTCTGGGAAAATTTCCAGAGTGGTTAAGAAAAATATACCTTTAGGCGTTTAGTTATGGCTCAAGCTTCTGGCTCCGCAAACGTTCCTGATATGGGGCGTCGTCAATTTATGAACCTCTTATCGTTTGGTGCTGTAACTGGCACAGCTTTAGGAGCGCTCTATCCAGTTATCAAGTTTTTTATTCCACCTTCGAGCAGCGGAAGCGGCGGCGGTGTCACAGCTAAAGACGCTTTGGGCAATGACATCATCGTTAGCAAATATTTAGAGAGTCATCCAGGAGGCGATCGCGCTCTGGCTCAAGGACTTAAAGGCGACCCCACATATATTGTTGTCACCGAAGACCAAGCCATCGGCGACTACGGAATAAATGCGGTTTGCACCCACTTGGGATGCGTCGTTCCTTGGAATGCCAGCGAGAACAAGTTCAAGTGTCCCTGTCATGGTTCTCAGTACGACAATACTGGCAAGGTAGTGCGAGGACCAGCACCTTTGTCTTTAGCATTGGCTCACGCCAGCGTCACAGAAGACGACAAGATTAGCTTTACACAGTGGACAGAAACTGATTTTCGCACTGGTGAAGAGCCTTGGTGGACTTAATGTCCTTCGTCCTTCGTCATTTGTCATTTGTCTTTTCCTAAAAACTAATGACCAATGACCAATAACCCATGACCAAATTTTTTGAATATTCCCTAAAAGATGAGAACACCTTCTTTATCGGTACTGTACAACAGCAGCAAACGGGCGATCGCCAGAACCGTGGTGCTGGCTTTGGCAACCGTTGCAATTTTCTTCACTAGCGATATTACTCTCCCTCAATCAGCTGGGGCATACCCCTTCTGGGCGCAGGAAACCGCCCCGGAAACCCCTCGCGAAGCAACTGGGCGAATTGTCTGTGCTAACTGCCACTTAGCTGCTAAACCTACCGAAATAGAAATTCCCCAGTCTGTTCTACCGGATACGGTATTTGAGGCAGTGGTGAAGATTCCCTACGACCTGAACTCGCAGCAAGTCTTGGGTGATGGTTCAAAAGGCGGTCTGAATGTGGGTGCGGTGGTGATGTTACCGGAAGGCTTCAAGATTGCCCCTGAAGACCGAATTCCTGAAGAATTGAAGGAAAAAGTTGAGGGCCTTTACTACCAGCCCTACAAGGACGGTCAGGATAATGTTGTCATCGTTGGTCCCCTACCCGGTGAGCAATACCAAGAAATAGTTTTCCCTGTTCTATCTCCTAACCCCAAAACCGATAAAGGTGTTTACTTCGGTAAGTATCCCGTTCATGTAGGCGCTAACCGAGGACGCGGTCAGGTCTATCCCGCAGGCAATAAGAGCAATAACACGGTCTACGGCGCTACTAAGGCGGGTAAGATTACTCAAATTGCCAAGCAGGAAGATGGCGGTTATGAAGTTACTATCCAGGAAGCAGATGGCACGCCACTTACTGAAACAATTCCTGCCGGTCCTGAGTTAATCGTCTCTCAAGGACAGGAAGTGGTAGCAGGTGAAGCCCTGACGAGTAATCCCAATGTCGGTGGATTTGGTCAGGCAGACAAGGAAGTTGTCTTGCAAGACCCCAACCGGATTAAGTGGTTGATGGTGTTTATCGGTGGAATTATGCTATCTCAAACCATGCTGGTACTAAAGAAGAAGCAGGTTGAGAAAGTGCAAGCCGCTGAGATGAATTTCTAGTTTTTCTACGAAATCATCAGTTGTAGGACAGGCTGAAAAGCTTGTCCTTTTTTTTGCTTAATTGAAGTACTAATTACTTCTAGGTTTATATAAACGTTCGCGAATTTCTTGCAAACGTCCTTGACTATTTACAGGCTCTCGTGGGGGAGGTAGTTCTGTATTCGGCCATGTAGGTAGATCGTTACAAGCGCATAGTTCTGGCGGCATCCCAACATTGATCATGGGTACAGGCATATCACAACGGGCACAAGGCAGTACATCCCACTTGGGTGTCAGCAGTTCGGCAATTGTTTCGACAGTTCCTTCTAGGTGACAATCTCCACTATCGGGAGAGAGGATTTTCTGCCAGATAGCCTCAAATTCATCACTATAGCGATCGCCTGCAATAACTGGTTGTGGTAAGACGGCTGATTGACCGTTGTGAAGCACAACTTTTTTGCCTAACTGAAACCAGTAGGCGAGATAGCGTTTAACCTGTTGTTCAGATGCCATGAAACCTATCAAATGTTAAATTCTGTAGTGTTGGGTGTCAAACTCAATACTGAGAGAGCGATTAATTCTATGGTAGCGGCGATCCCAAAACACTGAGATTGAGAACGTGACCGCCAGTTACTAAGTAGACTGGCTTCGCAATGACGGCTAGGCGGCGCACCAACTCTCCAAGGCGATCGCGAAATAGCCTCCCAATTGGATAAGCAGGAACAATTCCCCAACCTGTCTCCTCTGCCACAAAAATGACCGTACCTGCAACCTGTGTCAAACTTTCCAACAAGTCTACACAAGTTGCCTCCCAAACTACCGAATCGCGATCAAGTAGGTTAGCAACCCAGGTTCCCAAAGAATCAACCAAGAGACAACAACTGATATCAGAATACTGTTGAATCGTTGTTGCCAACTCTATGGGCACTAATAGTGTTGTCCACTCACCGGGACGCCTTTGTCGATGTTTGTCAATTCGGGCAAGCCACTCTAGGTCATCAGGGTCAGCTTTCGCAGTTGCTACATAGATGACCTGTTTGCCAGTTTGAATTGCCAGTGTTTCTGCCCACTCACTTTTGCCAGAACGGGAAGGTCCTGTTACCAGGATGACGTGGTCAATAGATGAGGTCATGTCAGTATTCACATTGAGAGGTGTTAGGTGTTAGGTGTTATAGCAGTAGTCACATAGGCTCTTGACAGTGTTGAGCGCCCTCGCACCCAAAACTACTATGTTTTTACTCAGCACTCAGCACTCAGCACTTTGCTATAGGTGACTCCTGACCCCTAAAACGAGGTGTATTCCATCCAACTGAGAACCGCTATATTTTAAAAGTCACAGTTAAGACTACATTTTCATTTTTGCGGGTCAATGCAGTTAAAATGAACCGAAAAGTCAAAAACTGAGCAAGTCACTCCCATTCATTGAGTACCATGACCTAAAGGTTGTGCTGGAATGAAAGAGTTGGTGATTTGACACAGTGGCATGAGAAACCCATGAAACCAGAACTGCAACGGATCGAGACAGCACTACATCAGTTGAAAAAACCGCAATCTAGTAATAGTCAAACGACATCTGCCAGTGTAGAACACCAAACCGATCCTGTTGCACAACAATCTGGGCGTAAGCAAACTGCGGGTGAGCCTTCCTTCTCGATGGCTGTACAGCCTTTCCCTGCCAGTAAACATCAAGTCAAGACGCCGACACTACCTAAATTAAAACCTCTCAATATTAGCGAACATCGCCATGCAGCTAACCCAGCCTTGGCAATGAACCTGCTGCAAGAAATCCAAGAAATTGTTGCCCGTTGGCAGGAAGAACTGCAAACCATTGTGCGACAAATTCAAGATATCTACATCGAAGGACCAATTGTTGATGGTTGGCTAGAGTCTCATGCCCGTGATGGAAAAGAAGCACCAGGGACAGTACGCCCTGCCGAAGGTGACCGACTGATGGATTATGTGGAAGAAGTATGGAATCAACCCGATGCCAAGGTAACCCTGGAATCTCCCCGTACTGGTTACCGTCTCTGTGGGTTAGATGCATCGGGTCAGTTTTGGGCGCGTCCTTGCCCACCCGATCAGGTTCCTAGTGTAAGTTTAGCGATCGCTCGTCATCAAAAGCTGCGGCAGCTCTTGAATCGCAAACAAGAGCTAGAAACTCGCTTAAGCCAACTAGCGGAAACACTAATCGTCATGCACTCTCATTTGAGTAAGGACTGAAGCCTGGGGGGAGTAGTTCGGATAGTACGCCTTTGCAGGTCAGTGGGTTAGCAGGTTAGAACGTGGGAAGGGTAAAACCTTCGTCTGTGCACTCTAACCAATCCCTCTTCATATGTCAGACCCTCAAGTCTCTGCCATCATCTGTACCCATAATCGTGACGAGTATTTAGGGGCAGCGATTGATAGCTTGTTGCAGCAAGATTTTTACAATTATGAAGTGATTGTCGTGGATAATGCGTCGGGCGATCGCACTCGTGAAATTGTGGAAGAACGACTTTCCAACCCGCGACTTAACTACGTTTATCAACCCATCGTCGGGCTATCCATCGCTCGCAACACGGGTGCGAAAGAAGCCCTTGCTCCTATTCTTGCTTATCTTGATGATGATGCCGTTGCGACACCTTTTTGGCTGAAGGCAATATACAATGCCTTTCAAAGTAATGAGAAACTTGCGATCGCTGGGGGTAAAGTAATTCTATCGTGGCCCGATCACTTCAAGTTGCCCAAGTGGTTGTCACCAGAACTGACGGAAAAGTTGGGAGCCTATGACCTAGGAAATGCCATTGTTTATATCAACAATCCTGCTTTGACCCCTAGAGGATTAAATTACTCAGTCCGACGGACTTTTCTGGAGCAAATTGGTGGTTTTGATGTCAATCTCGGTCGTGTTGGTAAAAAGTTATTATCCAACGAAGAATTGCACATGACAAAACTAGCGCTTCAACGAGGCTGGCAGGTTGCCTATCTACCAGATGCAGTAGTGGTTCATAATATTCCTCCAGAACGGCTTGAACCAAGTTGGTTTTTAAATCGGAGCTGGTGGCAAGGTATGAGCGAATGTTATTGCGAACAACTTGCTCATCAAGGAGGCGTTACCCAACTCTTAGGGGGAGGCGAACGAATGGTGAACGGTCTGTACAAGTCCTTTAAATACTTCCGTAACCCCACTTTATGCTTCCATAACCTAGTGTATACCTATGGTCAAATAGGTTATTTAAATGCAGCAATTAAAGGAATGCTGAAAATGCCGAAATTGTCTAGTATTCCTAAAAATTTGAGCCACGGTGAGGAGGAAGGTTGAAACTATAATTAAAAAAATAATCTTGCCATTTTAATAAATTCATCTTAACTATTCAATAGTTTTTTAGTTTTCTTACAAAGTGTATTCGCTTAATTATGCTCAACATTGATTCAAAAAATTCTGTTTCAGTTCTGATTCCTGCAAAAAATGAAGAAGCAAATCTAGCCGCTTGCTTAGAAAGTGTGAATAGAGCAGATGAAGTATTTGTTGTCGATTCTCAAAGTAGCGATCGCACTGTTGAAATTGCCAAAGACTACGGTGCGAATGTAGTACAATTCCACTTCGATGGACGCTGGCCAAAAAAGAAAAACTGGAGCTTAGAAAACTTACCTTTTCGCAATGACTGGGTGCTAATTGTCGATTGTGACGAACGCATTCCCCCAGAACTTTGGGACGAGATTGCTCTTGCTATTCAAAATCCTGACTATGATGGCTACTACATCAACCGCAAAGTTTTCTTTCTGGGTAAGTGGATTCGCTACGGTGGTAAGTATCCTGATTGGAACCTACGCTTGTTTAAACACAACAAAGGTCGTTATGAAAACCTGAATACTGAAGAAATTCGCAATACAGGTGACAACGAAGTTCACGAACACGTTATCTTGGAAGGCTCGGTTGGCTATCTGAAAAATGATATGCTCCATATCGACTTTCGTGATATCTACCACTGGCTGGAGCGGCATAATCGCTACTCTAACTGGGAGGCTCGCGTCTATCTTAATATCCTTAATGGCAAAGATGATTCTGGTACGATTGGTGCAAACCTTTTTGGAGATGCTGTTCAGCGCAAACGTTTTCTCAAAAAGCTTTGGGTTTGGCTACCTTTTAAACCAACGTTAAGGTTTATTTTATTTTACATTATCCGGTTGGGTTTTCTAGATGGAAAAGCTGGCTATATTTATGGACGTTTGTTAAGTCAGTATGAGTATCAAATTGGCGTCAAGCTTTATGAATTGCGCCAATTTGGAGGACAGCTAAATGTTAGCTATGAACCATCGATAATATCTAAGAAAAATACTAACTAATCTCAGCTATAAAATATAAATTTTAATGACTACACCCACTACTTTCCCTTCTGGCTCTGAACCTAATTCTCCTAATGCTTTGACAGCTAATAGCGCACCTCAATTACCCAAGCCCTCAGAGGTATCTGTTGGTGCTGTAGAATTAGCTGAACTTCCGATTTTAGATGTACCGCCTTTAGTTGATTTACGGCAGTACGACCAATCCAAGTACGACCGAGGGCGTCCTGGGTGGTTTGTCTTGCTTTGGTGGTTGGTACAGGCGATCGCTTTTCCTCTAAGTCCTCATACTTTCAATGGCTTCCGTCGATGGCTCTTGCGATTA
>DATNQT010000238.1:0-3553 GCA_036703885.1 Candidatus Sericytochromatia bacterium | reverse complement strand
ATCGGCAAAAGGGTACTGGACGACCCTAGAAACTCTCTTGTCTTGCACTTTGTCCGAATAGTTTTAGAGCTACAACCCAAGTTCTTTGTGATGGAGAACGTACCGGGAATGGTATTGGGTAAATCTAAACAGCTACTCTTAGAAATTATTGATAAATTTAAAGCTAATGGTTATGACGTAGAAGAGAATTACCAAATTCTTAATGCAGCTTGCTATGGCGTACCGCAGAACCGTAAACGATTATTCTTGTTAGGTTGTCGAAAAGGGCTACAATTACCAACTTATCCTTTAAAATTAACCAAACCTGCAAAATCTAAAAGTACTATTTTTGCTCTAGGAATACCAGATAGTCCTACCGTTTGGGATGCACTTAAGGATTTGCCCGATGTAGAGAACTATTCTGAGTTATACGTAAGAGACTGGACAATAGCAGAATTTGGAAAACCTAGTAACTACGGAGAACAACTTAGAGGGCTAGGCTCTCCAGCAGATAATTACTCTTATCAACGCAAGTATGACTCAAGAATCCTCACGTCAAGCCTAAGAACTAAACATACTTTAGAATCGATCAAAAGATTTGATTCTACACCACTTGGCAAAATAGAACAGATCAGCCGATTTCTTAAACTCAACCCTGAAGGAGTCTGCAATACACTTAGAGCAGGAACTGCTAGCAACGGAGGAGCTTTCACTTCCCCTAGACCTATTCATCCATTTAAGCCACGATGTATTACAGTTCGTGAAGCAGCACGTTTGCATTCATATCCTGATTGGTTCAGATTTCATGCAACAAAATGGCATGGATTTCGACAGATTGGAAACTCTGTACCGCCGCTTCTTGCAAAGTCAATAGCGTCAGAAATCATTAAAGCTTTGGGTTTGCATCCATCTAAACCTAGAGTCATACAGGATCTAGGCAATGAAGAGTTTCTAAAGCTTTATATGTCTAAAGCTGCTAAATATTACGATGTCGATCCACACGTTATAGAGCCAAGAACTAGACAGTCAAGTTGCCAAGGGCAAAGGTGACAGATCCAGCTCAGGAGGTCAATGACATCATTGGTTAAAGCTCTATCTAGAGGGCGAGAGGTCTGATACCATTTGGTTTTATAAATGACACCTGAGGGAAGGGCGGGTTTATCAATATCTGGGTCTGAAAAACCGATAAGGGTAAAACCCGCCCCTACAAACCAACTTGTTCCATTTGTGTCAAATGCCAACCCAATTGGTATGATGCCTCGTTAATTCGCAACAGTATCATTCCATTCGCCTCCAACTATCGCCCCCTCAAGTCGTATATTCGGCGTTAATCTTCACGTAGTCATAACTCAAGTCACATCCCCACGCCTTACCAAAACCAGTGCCATTGCCAACACTGACGGCGATTATCACGGGATTGTCTACCCGTTGAATATTCGTAGTGCTGCGATCCAAAGGAACAGGTTGACCTTCTTCTATCACTGACAAATCATTACTCATGTTGGTGGCGATCGCATCTTTTGACCCAGAGGCATTAGCTGCTGCTTGCTTCAAATATGCACTAGCTGCCGCACGGTCAAAAGCTAAGGGTTGACCTGCATCCATTAATTGGATATCTCCTAGCTGGATTTTAAGCTCTTCCTGCTCAAACGCTACTCCAGCACGCCCTGCCGCCGCCGCAATTCTGCCCCAGTTTGGGTCGCGACCAAATATAGCGGATTTAACCAATGATGAGCCAACGATGGTTTTAGCGATTTGACGTGCCGCCTTGTCATCGGGTGCGCCAGTAACTTGCACTTCAATTAAGCAGGTTGCCCCTTCCCCATCACGAGCAATAGACTTTGCCATATACTGGCAAACTTCGGTGAGCATCGCCTCTAACTTTTCGGCTTCTGGTCCCATTTCAGTAATCGCCGCCGTCCGGGACTGACCGTTCGCCAGAGCAATCAATGTGTCATTAGTACTGGTGTCGCCATCAACCGTAATTTGGTTGAAACTCTTATCTGCTGCTCGACTCAACATCTGTTGCCAAAGCGGGGTAGAGACAACTGCATCACAAGTCACGAAGGCAAGCAGAGTTGCCATATTAGGATGAATCATCCCAGAGCCTTTGCAAATACCGCCTACTCGCACAGGTCGGTCATCAATAGTTGTTTCCAGGGCAATAGATTTTGTAACTAAATCCGTAGTGACAATGGCTTGAGCCGCTGCATCCGAACCAGTTTCTGAGGCGGCTGCAACAAGTTGGGGAATTGCTGACACCAGAGCATCCATGTGAATTCGCCGACCAATAACGCCTGTGGAGGCAAGCAAAATCGAGTCGGCAGGAATGTTTAACGCTTGACCTAAAGCTCTGGCGCTTTCAAGGGCATCTGTCCAGCCTTGCTCACCCGTTGCTGCATTCGCTTGTCCCGCGTTGCAAAGGATTGCACGGGCGCTGGCTCTGGCTTGTAGGCGCTGACGGCAATAGTCTACAGGGGCGGCACGAACGTGACTGGTGGTAAAGACACCTGCTGCGATCGCTTCCACATCTGACAAAATCAACGCTAAATCGGGAAGCCCCGATGGCTTCAAACCTGCTGTAATTCCTGCGGCTCGATAACCTCTGGGAGCGGTAACACCACCAGTAATTTCCTTCCAGTCCGACATGGCTCCTCCTGAAAACCCTGACTCCTGCCTGAGAGGCGATTATATCAAGTTATCAAGTTTCAGAGTGTCAGATATTTAGCCCCCTAGCTTTTAAACGAGCAAAAAAAAGAGAGCCACTTAGGCGACTCTCCCGATCATCAGGGTGCATCTACTTCTCATTAGTATAATCACATTCACTGAGGGGTGTCACCCCCTAATCTAAAATTTCTCACGACTATTTGTTGAATGAGCAAAAAAAAAGAGAGCCACTTAGGCGACTCTCCCAGTCATCAGGGTGCATCTACTTCTCATTAGTATACTCATATCGAGTGAGGGGTGTCACCCCCTAATTGAAAATTTTCTATATTGAATTGCTTTGAATAAATAAAAAAAGGAGAGTCACTAAGTGGCTCTCCTGATCATCAGGGTGCATCTACATATCAAAATATAGCACCTCTAGGATGAGGGGTATAACCCCCTATTATGTTTTTTCCATGAAGTTTAAGTTGAGTGGCGTCAGTGCGATCGCGGAACACGGTTAACAGCTGCCAAGTGATTCCGTCTATGTAAGCCTTCCTTAAGGTTAGCAGTACTAGTAGTCCCACGCTCTACTAGTAGTCCCACGCTCTCACAAGTACTAGGAGAAGGGTAGAGAATCACTTTATAGCGCCCTGTATTAACCATTCAACTTCTTGCCTAAAATTTGGTTGGTTAGCTTTGGGTCAGCCCGTCCGTTGGTTTTCTTCATGACTTGCCCGACAAAGAAGCCTTGGAGCTTTGTTTTGCCGTTGCGATACTGTTCTAGTTCCTTGGGATTAGCCGCAATTACCTCATCGATAATAGCTTCGAGTTCTCCCGTGTCAGAAATCTGGATTAACCCCTTGCGTTCAACTAGCTCCTTGACAGAACCACCTTGAGTCAGTAGTTCGGGAAGAATGTCTTTAGC
>DATNQT010000237.1:0-12666 GCA_036703885.1 Candidatus Sericytochromatia bacterium | reverse complement strand
ATTCCCACCGCTTTAGTCGCTGTGCCATGAGCGTTGCCTCTCAACTACAGTGGGCGGGGGGAGACTCGAACTCCCACGACCGTAAGGTCGCCACATTTTGAGTGTGGTGCGTCTACCAATTCCGCCATCCGCCCTGGGGGGCAACCCGATCATTATATCCTATTGAGCGCTGCTGCAACAAGACTGTCCAAGCAGCAGAGCATTGCGTTGGGTAGAACTTAAATCCCCATACCGCCCCTGACCAACCTGCACGGCTTGAGTATACCAGTCTTCAGCCTCTGACCACTCCCTTAAAATCAGTTATGAGGTTGTTGTCTTCAACTGAGGCAGGATTCTCAAAGGCTGTTCTATTGCCCTCAATCCGGTAGCCCAAGGCTAAAATCGTCTTCAGTACTCCCAGTACTGTGATGCGATCGTACTGCTTTTCTGATTCTGGTAGTTCCTCATAGGACACTAGACAGGGATGTTCCTTACGGTGATCATCTCGCTGTAATCCATATTTCCAACCATCAGCGAATCGTTGCTGTGCCCAAAGTTCATGAGTATTTTTAGCGAGTAACTCGATGAGTTCTAAATGTTCTGCTTTGAGGGTTACTTTCGACGTGTCAATAGGCTCTGGTTGGTAATTCAAAGGAATTCTCCAGTCACATAGCAGATACTTTCTCCAGATATACAGTCAAAGTCGGTTTGAAGTGTGGTGCGTCTACCAATTGCGCCACCCACCTTGGGAGACAACCTGCTGATTATTTCCGCTCGACGGCTGCTTCAATAAAGACTGATAAGTTTGAGAACTAGCCCACCGATCAATTTCTCGCGCCCGTAAAACTGGGACTGGGTGAGTTAGTTGAGCCGTCTGTGCTGATTTGAGAAGTTCGCCTAACTCACTATTACTAACGGCATCGTAAGCTCTGGCTTGAGCGATGAAGGCATCCAAGTTGAGTTGCGGTGCGAGGGTTGGAGAACCTCCGGCGAGTTTCATGAGTACCGACATTACGACTCTAGGGTTTTGAGTAGCAAGGAGCGCAGCGCGATCGCAAGTAAATTCTGCACAGCGCAACCACTCCAACATTTGTGCCTGTACGCTTTGGGCAATTACCGAACCCCAACCTGGAAGTAAACCAGCCGCTAAAACAATAATATTAAGTGGTGTCAGGTAAACCCCATGTTCGCACTTGAGGTGACCTAGTTCATGAGCAATTACCGCCTGAATTTCTTCCTGCGTGAGGATCTCAATTAAGGACGTGTGCAGGACAATAAAGGGCTGCTTACCCCGCATCGCAAAGGTATAAGCATTAGGAACCGGATGCTGCTGCACATATAGCTGGGGCGGGTCTAAATCCAGAATTTCGCAAGCTTCTAAGAGTAGCTTGTGAAGGTGCGGCAGTTGATTTTCTCCTACCAAGATGCTGGCAGCAATGTTGTTCAAGTAAAAAAACTGTTCTGCCAATGGGCCGAGTAGATTCCGCACCATCAAGTCTAGCCCTGGTATCTGCTTGAGGGAGTTGGTTGCTGCCAAATCCAGAGGATGACGAAACTGGTCTGCCTTCAGACCAACTAACAGTGATTTTGAGAATCCCATGCGGACAACCTTAAATAATGAAGAATGATATTAAGCGTTGCTATTGAGGCAAATTGCCCGTGACGCGAAGTATAGGGTTCTTGCTGTTAGGCATTGCCCCTAAAACAGGCATTCCTCAATCAGTATATCGAGAACCCTCGAACCTCTGCTGGTTGCGGAGAGAAAGTATACTAGCAATCCTATTTGAGTTACAAACTTTGGCTGTTCAGATCCCCGACTTCGCAGAAGTTGTCGGGGATCTTGGCGTTTACGAATCATTTAGGATTGCTATAGAGTCCTGAAGGAGGCAGAATGTGGAGCAAACAGTGAATACTTAACACGAATACATCGTTTTCTCTTCACTCTCCTCAGCACTCAACACTCAGCACTGTAATATTGCTCTAAACCTCAGATAACCAGCTCTTAACGCGACTCAAACTCTTCCAGTCTGGTTTTCGGGTCAGTCCGTCTTCAATACTTTCAGACAAGTCACGTCGGACATCAGAGTCCTCTACAATCATCTGTTTAACAATGTCGATATGTTGCCGGACGCCAGTTTGACCCGTTTCCAGCATGGCAATGACAAGGTTCACCCTACCTTGGGGGGCATTTTGATCTAATTTGACCCCTTTAAGCGCGACTTTGTAGGCTTGTTCTGGTTTGTTGTCTAACAAATACAGCCATGCCAGACAACTCCATGCCGCCGCAAGTTTTGGAGAGCGATCGCATATTTCTTTAAACACTGGAATCAGTGTGTCTGGTCCTTCACCTGCGTTGTAGCGTTCCAGTCCGGCATCGAAAAGGGAGTTAATGGAATCAACTGAATCGGTCATAAATAGTCGTCAATCAGTCCTACAACAGTCCAAAAAGATACCAGACCCAGTTTAAGAATTGGGTCTGGCTTTACAATACTAACTAATTTAGTTCACCAAACTCAGTGCCAAGTTGAGTACTGAGTCATGTTTGTTCACTTCGCACTAACTTAATTGGACTGGGTAATTTTTCTGCCGCTTACAGGCGGAATCTTCTCTGTGGAGAACGTTGGTTACTACCCCACGCTTACCTAGACCCTCTTTACTCAGCACTCAGCACTTTTATAGAACTCAAACACCAAAAGACTTCCCACAGCCGCAGCTTTGACTGGCATTGGGGTTAGTGAATTGGAAGCCACCGCCAATCATGGCATCGCTATAATCGAGTACCAAGCCATAGAGATAAAGCATACTCTTAGGATCACAAACGATTTTGAAGCCTTCATAGTCGAAGACTTGGTCGTTGTCTCTAACCTTGCTTGGGTCTTCAAAATCCATCAGGTAAGACATTCCAGAGCAGCCTCCCTGGCGGACACCAACTCGTAAGTATAAGTCTGTTCCTTGTTTCTCCCGCAGGGCACAAACGTGCTTTAAGGCAGATTCTGTTAGGAGAATACCTTTCTGTTGCGGCTGAGTTGCTTGTGTCATGAGTATTTGGCGACTCCTAATTGCTTGGCTTGTAAGGATAGTTATAGTCTGCTAGTCCACACAGTTTAAGTTTACCAAATTCACTCTTGAAGACCTCATACCAAGTTTTTCTTCATAAAAATGAGGGACTTAATGTGATATTAGATGGAAATCCTCCGCATCAACGAAGTAACCCAGGAAGAATGTCAAAGAAGAACAGCCCAGAAAGTATTGCGGTTTAATGGGAATATCCACTCTTCTACTGACTTTTACTCTTCCAGTCTTTTGGGACTTAAGGCCATCGCTACTCTATGTCTGCTCTAAATCCAACTACTTACCGTCGGCTCAAAAATTTACATCAGATTCCTAGCGTGTGGGAAGGCGATCGCCGTCCCTTATTATCTTTCCCAGACAGTGCGGAGCCAGATACTCAGGGGAGTAGTGAATGCATTCTTTGGGTGGATGGCTCTGAAGGCGTTGTCCGGGCGATGGATGTAGTGTCCTCGGATATGGGACCCGAAGCTACTGTTCGTACCTTACTACGAGCGATGGAGCATCCCCAAAGTCCTGCTAGACCCGCTCGACCCTCAAAAATTGTGGTTCGAGACCGGGAAATTCAGTTTTATTTACGGGGTGTCCTTCAGGAATTGGATATCGTAATTGATTACGCGCCAAGTTTGCCCTTAATTGATGAATTATTTCGCGGGTTTGAGGAAATTGCTAGCACTCGCCAGCCCAAGCTGCCGCCTCAGTATGCAGATCTGCTGAAGGAAAAAGCCTATCTCCTTTGGAAGGATGCCCCTTGGGAACTACTAGCCGACCACCAAATCCTCTCTATTGAATTAAACCAGTGGGATGTGGAAACGGTTTACGCTTCGGTGATGGGAATGCTGGGGATGGAGTACGGCATCCTGCTATATCGTTCTTTGGATTCCCTGAAACGGTTTCGTGCCTCGATTTTAGCAGAGGAGTCGTTCGAGCAGATGGAGCAAGCCTTTTTAGGGCAGGATTGCTTGTTTGTGACCTTCGGGCAAGATGAGGAGGACTCAGACGACGATGAAGACGAAGAATTCGATCTAGCGGATCTGCCGATGTCTGAGATTGCGCCTCACTTTGGGGCAGTACATCCAATGGAAGGAATGCGACCGTTTCTCTATGAAGAAGAAGCGATCGCAGTTTCTGTGGCTCTCGAAGCACTCCACCGCTTTTTCCGGGCGTGCGCTCGCCAGTTGTCAGCAGATACCTTCCCCACAATAAGTAAGCGCTACCGCATCCCTCTACCCTTGGAAACTGAGTCAAAATCGACGGCTTCTGTAAAAGTTTCCACTCTCCCAGAACTGGCAGCCGAGTTATTGGAGATGTCGGAGTCGGAGGAAGACGAGGACTTTGATGAAGACTTTGACGATGATGAGCTGGAAGTCCCCCTACGGGATGACTTAGTACCTAAAGATGCCTTCCTCAGCTTGGGGATGATGCCTTGGGAAAGCCTTGAAATGTTACGTTCTGGCGTTGATTGCTATCAGTCGAGAGATGTCACGGTGGCAGGCGAAGGAATGCCTGTGGTTTTGATTCAAACCACTCGACCAAAGGCAAAAGCCCTGATCGAACACATTCAGACGGCTGGGGGTTTGAAAGGGATTTGTTTCAATCCAGGGGAAGACCCGTTTGAAGGCGATCGCTATGATTTGGGCATTCTTCAGACTGAAAACAGCAGTCTATACTTATTTGGGGAGTTTCCCGAAGCCGATCCTACCCATGTCGCCGCTCGTAAGAAGTGGGATCAGCGGTGTAAAAAAATTAAGGGCTATTGTGGATTGATTGTTGCTAGAGGGTTGAGTGGGGCATCTCGCGGTAATCCTCAGCCGAGTGACATGATGGCATTGTTTGAAGCGCGATCGCTCTCTGCGAAAGAATTGGGATTAGGAATGCTTCAGCTACTGCCTCAGTTTGAGTTGGAGTAATAATCTTATCAGCTATCATTGCATTTCGATTCGCCTTTACGGGGACGGAAACTGTAGGGGTGCACGGCAGTGCGCCCCTACAGTTTCAAAACGCTCTAAACTTCTAATTAACAAGTTCGACATGGAAGCTATCATCGACAGCCCCTAACATTTTCAGTGTCGATTTCTGCGCTTCTGTCAAACCCGTAACACCCGTAATATTCATTCCTTCGTAAGGTCTAGGAACTTGCAGCGTTCTAAGGCACTCTCTCAAAGAACCTTTCAGAGTTTGAGTACACCCCTGATCTGTATTGCAGTTCCACAGAGTCAATCCCCTACGCGATTCGCGAAGTGTTTGTTGAAGGAGTAGGTGTTCTCGTTCGCCGCAGAAGTTCACGAAGGGTAGGCTAGCCTCCCTTGAAGAAAGGGGCATTTCCAAAACCTCAGCATAATGTTGTGTTGGTGCTAGCAATGCAGACTGAGGAAACGGCGCAAACGAAAGCTTATTTTGGACATTCCACAGCTTAATCGTCTCATCTTGGCTGCAACTAGCAAGGATTTGTCCATCAGGACTATAGGCAAGAAATCTAACCCACTTATCATGTCCTTGCAGAACTTGGCAGCATTGAGAACGCGAGACATCCCAAAGTTTTACTACCGCATCAGTTCCACTACTGGCAAAAACTTCTCTATTCGGCTCAAAAGCAACCGACAATACAGAGCCAGTATGTGCCTGTATTGTTTGGTAGCATTCCCCGGTACTAACTTGCCAAAGCTTGACAATGCCATCGGCGCTACCGCTGACTATAGTTTGTTGAGCGGGACTAATTGCACAAGAGCGAATCCAACTACTATGCCCCAATAGAGTTTTGATGCAGCGACCCGTTTTAATATTCCATAGCTTAAGGGTTCGATCTTGGCTCCCACTAATGAGGAGTTGCCCATCTAAACTTAAGCTAATCGACCAGACTCCACCACTGTGTCCTTGTAAGGTTTTGCGGCATTGACCTGTAGGAACATCCCAGAGTTTAATCGTGCCATCGAGACTACCACTAAAAAGGGTTTGCCCATCGGGACTAAAGATAACTGTAAATACTGTATCAGTATGTCCTTTTAAAGATTTCAGCGTTTGCCCAGTGCGCGTGTCCCATAATTTAATCGTCTGGTCTTCGCTACCACTAGCAAGAATGTTACCTTCTGAATTAAAAGCCACCGACCAAACCCAACTGGTGTGTCCCTGCAACCCTCTAAGATACTGACCCGTTTGGATATCCCAAAAGCGAATAATTCGGTCTTGACTACCACTAGCAAGAATTGTCCCTTGAGGATTGAACGCTATCGACCAAACACCATTACTATGTCCTTGTAAGGTTTTGAGACAGACGTTAGTCCGGGTTTCCCACAAGCGCACTGACTGGTCTTCACTCCCACTTGCCAAGAGATAAGTGTCGGGACTAAAGGCAACACAGGAAATCCAACTGGTGTGTCCTTGGAGAATTCTTAAGGTTTCACCGCTATGCTGATTCCACAGGCGTATCGATTGGTCATCGCTGCCGCTAGCAAGGGTTTTTCCATCCCCACTAAATGCTACGGTTCGGATTTGCTGGGAGTGTCCTGTTAACGTTTTGAGGCATTGACAAGTGCTGACCTCCCAGAGTTTGATTGTGCGATCGCGACTACCACTCGCTAAAATGCGACCATCGGGACTGAAAGCAACAGACCAAACCCAGTGGTTGTGTCCCTCCAAGATTCTCAGACATTCACCTGTACTAATATCCCACAAGCGCACCGTGCCATCATAGCTGCCACTGGCGAGAAGAAATTTTTGTATGGACAAGTTTTCCGATGATCTCTGCTTTCCAACTGAAAAGTCTGATAAATCCGCCCTTCCAGAGGTTCTTTGTTCTGAACTTAAGGGAATGTTTGAGTAAGCTTGCGGTGCAAAGGCGACGCTACGAACTTGGTCGGCGTGTCCTGATAAAATTTGCAACAGTTGACCTGTTTTGATATCCCAAACTCGCACCAAATGGTCTTCACTACCCGTAGCAAGAAGACAACCATCGGGACTAAAGGCTAGGGAAAATACGCGATCGCTATATCCTTGTAACGTTTGTAAGCATTCCCCTGTTTGCACATCCCATAAATGCACTGTACGATTTGCACCGCTTGCCAGGAAGCGACCATTGGGACTAAAAGCAACAGACCAAACCCAACCTTCATCAACTTTGCAAGTTAATAGTTGTTTGCCATCAGCAACTTGCCAGATATGAATTTCATGATTTACATCCCCCGTTGCTAACAGCTTGCCATCAGGACTGAAGGCTACTGATAAAATCTGACTAAATGTTTCGGTAAGAACAGATTTCACAAGGTTAGCCTTTTGAAAATTTACGTAATGAAGAGCAACACGACCTAAGTAAGCTTGCGAAACTGCGATTTCAGAAAAATCCCAACCGCTCAAATCTACCTGAAGTTGGCAAAGCAGATTGAGGATGTTGCCGCCAAAATAGCCTGTTTCTTGAGGAGACTTGCCGCGCAGCTTGGAGAGAATTTGTCGAAATTGGTCTTCAAGATAATTTTTACTATTGGTATTGATTAATTTATCGCCAACTGGCTTTAGGATTAAACGGATTTGACTTTCTCGGATATAATCTTTTGCCTGAGCTTTGATTAAAGCATGAGTTTTAAAAAGGTTGTCCTTGGTTCTTGGTTCTTGGTCATTGGTTCTTGGTTCTTGGTGACCTTTTAATGACCAATGACCAATGACCAATGACCATTCTTCACAAACTTGCTCGATTAAACGGTCGGTCATGTATTCCATGACGACGGGTTGTAAGGTGAAAACGCTACGGCTTTTTTCCATAAGCTTAGGCGTAGCCTTATCAATTAAACATCGCCTTTCTAGGGATGTTAACGCTTCTAATAAGTCACTAAGGGATACTTGAGGGACAAAGTTTGCTCGGAGTTCGGATAATGTAATAGGTTCTCGATCGATGGCTAACCAGTACATTACTTGTTGCTCTAAATCGGAGAGGCGCTCGATCTGACGTGCCAATAAATCTCGAATGTCACCAAAAACTGATGTGCCTTGTTGTAAGCATTCTAAAAAATTAGCAATACTGCCATCAAAGAAATCCCTAATGGTGGGTGCTACCATCTTTAAAGCTAGGGGATTACCTGCATAATGTTCAACCAATACTTTCCATTCATTGGCTGAACCGGAAAAGTCACCCTTAACGCTGAAAATCTCTTGTACTGCCGTCTCACCTAAGCCAGTTAGTCGAAGCGATCGCATTGGCAACATTTCCCCTTCTTGTGCCGCTATTCCCTTCGGTTTTTCCCGACTCGTTAGGACGAGAGTACTTTGATGTTCGATTTCTCCCAGACATTTAAGGAGTTGACCGTAGCCTTCATATCCGGCTTGATAATTACCAATGCGATCGCCTGGTTCCATAATTGTCTCGACGTTATCGAGAACTAACAAACAGCGATATCGACGCAGATAATCCAGCAGCAGTAAGATACGACCATCGAGACTGTTTGGTAAATCCGTTGCTTCTAAGGCAAAAAATTGGATTAAGTCTGCCAAAAGGTCTTGAATTGGGGGCGCATTGCGAAGGCTGCGCCAGATTACATAGTCAAACTCACTCTGATTCTGCTTTGCTAGCTTTACCGACAAAGACGTTTTGCCAATTCCACCCATGCCGTATAAACCTACCAATCGGCAACGGTCTTTTATAATCCACCGTTCTAGTGTCGCCAGTTCTTCTGCACGTCCGTAGAAAGCAGATACATCAGTAGCATCCCCCCAATCCGTGCGGGTAGGGAGTGGGGAGTGGCGAATGGGGAATGGGGAATTAGAAATTTTCCTCTGTTCCTCAATTCCTCTGTTCCTGAATTTTTCAGTTTCTTGGGTTCCTATTCCCCATTCCCTATTCCCTATTTCCCCTTCTCTCGCTTTTCGCTTCAGAACTAACTGAACGTTACTTTTAGTTACCTTTTCCCCAAATGCCTGAGAGAGTAACTGCCATAGCTGGGAACCCGTCTGCTTAACATAACCAATCTCATAACCAGAGTTTCTAGCAATCTCCTGATACGATTGCTCTTCCCAAGCCTGACGAAATACCGTTACTTGAAGTTTACTTAAACGTTCTTCGCTTAAGGCTCTCTCCACAATTGCTAGTGCTTCTTCGTCATTCATGGTCAAACAAGCCCTGTGCCTTGACATCCGATTACCTATTCAGACACGACTTGAAAAAACTCACTCAACACTCCTTAAGAAAGACTCAAACCTACTTCCAAAGAAGGTTGTCGTAATTCTTAGAGCTGTATCCTACAATTTTCCTGAAACTGCTCACTGTTACTTTGATGACATTCTGAGAACTTTGATCGCACTTTTTCCGAACTTTTCCGAACCCTGAAAATTAGCCCATGCTGGTAATCTCTCTTTTAAAGCAAGAGCTGGAAGCAACCACAGTCGAGGCTGATCGCAATGAGCAATAGAAGGTCTCTACATTTATCCCGTCGTCAAGTCGTCCGTGGCATCTTAGCCACTACAGCATTTGGAGTTACCACGAAATTTGGAACTGGATGCACTTCATCGCCTGAGAGTAAAGCTGGTGCTGGTGGAGCAGGTAAGCCACTCGTCGTTGGATTTATTTACGTTGGTCCCAAAGATGACTATGGCTACAACCAAGCCCACGCCGAAGGTGCAGCGGGTATTGCCAAACTTCCTGGAGTGAAAATTGTAGAGCAAGCCAGCGTTCCTGAAACCACAGAAGTTCAGGAAGCGATGCGAAACATGATCGAGCAGGATGGGGCAACTATTTTGTTTCCCACGTCTTTCGGTTACTACGACCCGCATATTTTAAAACTTGCCACAGATTACCCAGAGGTGCAATTCTTCCACTGTGGCGGACGTTATGAGGAAGGAAAACACCCCAAGAACGTCGGCAGTTACTTTGGTTACATTGATGAAGCTCAGTACGTGGCGGGTATTGTCGCTGGCATGACTTCCAAGACTGGTAAATTAGGGTTCATTGCCGCAAAACCCATCCCCCAAGTATTACGCAATATCAATAGCTTCACTTTGGGCGCACGTAGCGTTAAGCCAAGCATTACCACCCAAGTTGTCTTTACAGGAGATTGGTCTATGCCTGTTAAAGAAGCTGAGGCGGCGAATAGTATGGCTGACCAAGGAATTGATGTTATCACTTCTCACGTAGACAGCCCGAAAGTACTGATGGAAACGGCGGAAAAACGAGGGATTTTCTCTAGCGGCTACCATGCCAATCAAGTCAAGTTAGCTCCCAAAGGCTATCTGACGGGCGCTGAGTGGGACTGGACGAGTGTTTACACCAGCTATGTTGAAATGATTCGCGGTGGTAAAACCCTGATGAACGGCGGCATTCCACATATAGTGCGGGGTGGTTTTAAGGATAAGTTTTTGAAGCTCTCTCCCTACGGTAGTGCTGTTAGTGAAAAAGCGAAAAAGGATGCCGACGCGGCTAAAGCGAAGTTCCTCGATGGCAGCTTGGTGGTTTATAAAGGGGGGCTGAAAGACAACTCTGGGAAAGTTGTGATTCCGGCAGGTAAAGATTTAAAACAGCAAGACGGCGAACTAGAAAAGATGAATTGGCTAACAGATGGTGTTGTTGGCAAGGTCAGTAGCTAATTGGTTGTTAGTTGTTGGTTATTAGTTGTTAGTTCTTAGCAACAAACAACAAACTACAAATTACAAACTACAAATAACAAACCATAAATAACAAATAACAAACCATAAATAAATGATTAGCTCATCAAACTGGCGTAGAACGCTGGAGGCTATTTGTCTCCCCGTTGCTGCCCTCGTCTTCTCGTTGATTGTGTTCGGCATATTTTGTGCAGCGGCGGGGCAAAACCCCTTTGCCGTTTATGGCTCAATTTATAAAGCGGCGTTTGGCAGTTGGCGATCATTCCAAAACACGCTGATTCGGGCTTCTCCGCTGATGCTGACTTCCTTATGTACGGCACTCCCCGCTCGTTTAGGGCTTGTGATTATTGGTAATGAGGGCGCATTAGTTGTCGGGGGACTGGGAGCGGTGGCGGCTGGTCTGACATTGGGCACAAGCGTACCACCTGTAGTCGTGCAGATGGCGATGGCGCTTGCCGCGATCGCTTGTGGAGGGATTTGGATTGGTGCGGTGGGAGCGTTGCGGCACTACCGAGCAGTCAATGAAACCATTAGTAGTTTGTTGTTGAATTATATTGCGATCGCTCTCCTAAATCACTTGGTAGGTGGCCCTTGGAAAGACCCTAGTTCCCTTAATAAGCCCTCCACGTACCCGATTGCCGAGGTCAATATGCTGGGGAAAATCGGGGATAGTCGCGTTCACTATGGTCTAATTTATGGTTTGATTGCCTGCTGCGTAGCTTATGTCCTAATCCAGCGCACCACCTTTGGCTTTGCAGCACGGACTGCTGGGGGTAATGTCCGGGCAGCACGGATTGCCGGACTCCCTGTCGGTAAGTTGACAATGGCAATTTGTTTCCTAGCTGGTTCTTGTGCTGGGTTGGCAGGCATGGTGGAAATTGCTGCTGTGCAAGGTCGAGCTAATGCTTCCCTGAATGCCAACTACGGGTATAGCGGTATTTTAGTTGCGTTCATTGCCCGACATAACCCTCTCGCTGCGGCTGTGGTTGCGATTTTACTCGGCGGTATCCTCGCCGCTGGCGGCATCTTGCAACGGGTACATCAACTACCGGATGCGACTGTCCTGGTATTTCAAGGGCTAGTGTTCTTAGCTGTCCTTTATAGTGAATCGCTTTACGGACGCTTGGCATTCTTCAAGGAACGGGAAAAAGCGATCGCTCCATCCTCAGCCGTCACTGTTTAATGGCTAATCAACTTCGTGTAAGAGTCAAATGCACCCCCCTCAATCCCCCCTTATAAAGGGGGGAAGCCAGATTAGAATTCCGGTTCCCCCTGGTATGCGGGAGAGAGTCAGCTTAAAATTCCAGTTCCCCCCTTACCAAGGGGGGTTAGGGGGGTCATTCTCGACTTTTGCAATAGAACCTATAGAAAAATAACAAAGGACAAATAACAAATGGCAGAAGCATTGGGCTGGTGGGGAGTTCCCTTAGCGATCGCCGCAGGAACGATGCGGGGTGGCACGCCGTTTCTGTTTGTCAGCTTGGGAGAATGCCTGACTGAGAAAAGCGGCAAAATCAACCTGGGACTGGAGGGAACACTATTAACGGGGGCAATGACTGCCTACGCCACATCTTATTTAACTGGGTCGCCTTGGCTAGGGCTAATCGTTGCAGGGTTAGCGGGAATGGTTTTGGGCTTCATCCACGCTTGGCTGTGTCAGCAGCCGAGGGTTAACGATGTTGCCGTTGGTATTGCCATGATTATCTTTGGTAGCGGTATTGCCTTTTTCTTCGGTAAGCCCTTTATCCAACCCTCAGCCCCAAAACTGCCTACTATCGACTTGGGGGGCTGGAGCAGTATGCCTGCGTTGGAATCGGCGTTGCAAATCAGTCCGCTATTCCTATTGGGAGTTGCGATCGCTCCTTTAATGCTTTGGTTCTTCAAATCAACTCGTTGGGGCTTATTTATCCGTGCTGTTGGGGATAGTCCCGATGCTGCCCTAGCGATGGGAGTTTCCATCAAACAAGTTCGGATGCTGTGCATCATCGCTGGCAGCTTTTTAGCTGGACTGGGTGGCGCTTCCTTATCCCTCTACTA
>DATNQT010000236.1:0-19846 GCA_036703885.1 Candidatus Sericytochromatia bacterium | reverse complement strand
CAAGTGCCATTCATGCCCAATGTTACGATGCTCGATCAGTACAGTTCTTAATTGCGACGCCCAAGCTTGACCGTTACCCTGCCACCATTGCTTTAAGCTTTCTCGGTCTTCACCTGGCTTAGGTAGCTGTTTTTTGACTTGCTGGAGTGAGTTGCCTATCGGCTCAACTTTTGTTAGGTGATCGAGGTCAAGGGCAAGGCAAAGGGCAGTAAATCGGTCAGGAAACAATTCTGGAGTCAAGGCTAAGGCAACACCCAGAGCTTGAACTAGAGCCAAATCTAGCGCAAGGTCGCCCCCCACTTCACCTGATAGTCTCGGATCGATCGCCAAGGCTAAAGCTTGGTTACCTGCAAGTCGATGGCTAGGAGGAAGCGCAAGCGTTAAGTAAAAGGCGCGGACAGCAGCTGCTTTATAGGGTGTCTTGACTTCAAGAGATTTCTGCCTCACCCAGTTGAGGTACTGTTCTATTGTTTCATCTGAAGCAGCAATACCTGAATCGACGTTTATTGCTGAGGCTTCCCTAAAGTTCTCAGACGCGGCAAGTACTAGCGCATCAACTTGTTGCTTCATCATCTGCAACAGCTGATTGGCGTCCGGCAACATTTGTGCTGTTAGTAAAAACACTTCTCGCCAACGTTTTTCGGCTAGGTGTTCCACCAATTGTTGTAACGACAGAGGAGCGCCAGCAACAATGGCTCTAGCGGTGAAATATTCTTGAAACGTCAAATGAGAAAATGAGTAAATCCGCCGCGCCCGCTCTACTAAAAGTCCATGCTGTGCTTCGATAGATTTCACGACAGCGGCACTATCCAACTCTAGGGCAGATGAATCAGCCTGAGTGCTGGGTAACATCCGTAAATAATCTGCAATCAGCTGTTGCAGAGTACTCTCTTCAAAGAAATAATCCCCGCGCTCAAAGGTAATCGCCGCGAGCTGACTGAGCAGCTGTAGTTTGTGAGCTAGAGATAAATTCCGATAAACGTCATCTCGCCTAATGCCTCTGGCTTCATCCCAGCGAATCAGTAGCAGGTCAAGTCCTTGCTTATAAAGGTCAGAGCGCCTGGTAGGGAAATCAGCCTTCGCTTGAAACACCAAGCAAGTAAGGTTGAGCAAGACTGGTGTTGCGGCTAGTTCTCTAATTGGCTGATTTTCTGGAAGCTCCATCTGTTCGAGGAACAGAGACGCTCTTTTCAATCCTGATTCCGGTGAATTCCTGGCAACAGCTACAAACCACTTTTTTACAAAGTTTTCAATTTGCTCAGCTTTGAAGTCAGCAATCTCGACTTCAGTAAATCCTCGAAATCTGTATTCTTGAGCAGCAAGGCGGCAAGTGATAATTAGTTGATTTTTGTAATACTTTTCCGAGAGCTTGCGAATTTGTTTGATGACTTCATCAGTGGCAGCTTCTGACACTTCATCTAAGCCATCCAACAACATCAAAACTCTGCCTTGATTAAACAGAGTTTCGACATCTTGCTCAGAAATACTACAGCGGTCAAACTCTTGATTGATGTAGTTTAATAAGCTGAAGTTCTCTTCATCCAAAGCATCCTCAGCAAAGTTTTTAAGGCGAATGAAAATAGGGACGCGATCGCTCGTGAAATTACCTTGATTGCATTGAACGGCAAGATATTGCAGAAAGGTAGTTTTACCGGCTCCCGGTTTACCCAGCACCATTAACTTGGTATACCGTTCGACGGCTTTGAGTCCTGGTACTCGTTCCTGACGAACTTTGCCTAAGCCTAAGCGATCAAATTCTTCAGGTTGGAACCCTTGCAGATCAGAAACTTCTAGCCACCGTTGACTGGTAATTTCTTCAAGAATGTTGACCTCAACGTAGAGGTCATCTAAAGCTACGGGTCGCGCAATATCTAGTAGACGCAAAGTGCCGCACTGGTCTTGAATTATATCGTGGCGTTCTGAACGCACTCTTTGCACAAGAGCGTCAATATCGCTGCTAGCGTTTTGAGGAGTCTGTTCGGCTACGGGTTCAAAGCCTTCTAGTGGAATAGCAATCTCTTCGAGTTCAAGATTGAGCCGAAAACAGATTTCCACAAAAACATTGCGGTCAATCGGTTTTCCGGCAAAGAATTTCCATATTGGCTGACGAGTTTCTAAACCGACTTCAGCCGCCAGGTATTCCTGCGTCCATCCTGTGCGCAGAAAAGCCTGTTTAGCTTTTTTGATACCTTCTACAGATGCTTGGAGCGATCGCCTTGCCATAGCTCAACCCTGAAACCTGATTCTTGTTGTGCGGCTTAAACGTCAAACATTTAGGACTTCTTCTCTACTGGCAAAAACTCTCTAGTCTCTGCTGAGTATTCCCAAGCCATTCCCTCCGGGTCTCTACTTTGACTCCATTCTGAGAAATCCGGGTCGGATTTGCGTTTACCAACCGTGCTGGAATGAACGTCAAGCCGTTTGGCAAGTTCAGCTTGGATGAGAGCGCCAGAAGCTTTCGGTTCTTTGTCCGTTGGTTCTGTCCACAAGTCCTCTTGTTCTTCGTCCAGTGATTCCGTCTCCTCCGAGTTCGCCAGTGGCATCGGTTCAAGGGCTTCCTCTATCTGCTCGGTCGAGAAGGCGCTTTCAGGTAGACTCGGCTCTTCTTCATCTGAGGAGTCTGAGGGTTCTGGAACGTCACTCCGGTAGGCTTCGGATGGGTTTGTAGCAGTTTGTGCCAACGCTTCCATCAGCTCTGGGGTTGGATTGCTGGAAGATTCTCCTTCTAGCTCAAGCCGGGGTTCACTCTCATCAAAGATGCTGCCTAGAGCGCTAGCTGTGAGAAAGTAATATACCGTGCCTTTGTCTTCGTAGGTGTGACGCTGGGCACCAAATTCTTCCGCTTTTTTATCTAGATATCGTTGCGCCGCCGACCCAGATAAGTTTGCCTTCATTGATAAGTCCAGTGGTGTCAGACAGCCCTGGTTTTGTTTAATCAACTCATTAAAGTAGGGGTTGACTTGCTTGCTCCACTGCTTCCATTGATATTGCTGCCATACTTGATAACTAATGCTGAGGATGAATAGCACTAGCAGCACAGGCCAAGCCTTGAACAGCAGGACAATTAAAAACGCGATTGGGAGTATGAGAATGAGAAGGCCAGTGGCACTGCTATTGATTGCTTTTCCGGTCATGTCCCTGCGTTGCGAATTTACTTAACGGCGAACCATTTTAATAATTACAAAGATTGAGGAATGGAGAGCAAGACTTTTCCACCAATCTCAAACAAATCCTCCTCTCTTTCCTACTCCTTCGCTTGAAAGTGCTGAGTCCTGAGTGCTAAGTGTGGAGTAGAAGTGAGATTTTCATCCTTGCTTCACGCGCCTGCCTAGCCAGAGTATCATTCAGTGGTTCCAAAGATACGGTTGTCTGACACTTTTGAGTGAGCACGTTCTGGATGAGCTTTCAAAAGCCACAAAAAATTTGCGGTAATGGAGGGCTGTGAAAATAGGTAGCGATCGCATTTCGATAAAATGCACCGTCTATGTGCCAGATCGTACACGCGATCGCGACTGACCACAACGGTTCCTCCCAGCGCTAGCACCTTCTGGGTAGCGACAGCCAAATCCAGGAAACATCCGTAGCCCGTTCAAAGTAGGCTGCGAATAGGGATAATTCTAGAAGAGGGTTTTTAGCTAAAACAATCTGCTCACTAACCAAACAGTGATGAAAACTGAGTCAGTTCAAAGATTGCGAGAGAAAATTGAGATTTCTTAGTTACTTGCCTATGGGCTTTCACTCCTTACGGTTTCAAACCAGAAGGCATACAGTGCGTCAGATGCGGAAGCATCTGGCTTCCGGCTGTTTGTTGACTCTGGTTGCTATTTTCGGTTCTATGCTCCTGTTGGGAACACCATCAGCTCTGGCGGGGCTTAGTGATGACAAGTTTGATGGCAACGTCTTTGTTCTTTATGGGAGTAATGGCTCTTTAGTACCACCTCGCGTGACTTTGGCAGACTCTCTAAAGCTGGAAAAACCGGCTTTGCTAGTGTTCTATGTGGATGACAGCAGGGATTGCAAACAGTATGCAACGGTTGTTTCGTGGCTACAGGAACCTTATGGACGAGCCGCAAATTTTATTCCCGTCAATATCGATACTCTACCGCTGAAGTCTAGCGATAAACCGACAGAACCAGGGCATTATTACAAAGGCTTGGTTCCTCAAACGGTTCTAATTGACCAGAAGGGTAAGGTAGTTCTCGATGAAGCAGGACAAGTGGCGTATGAACGGATAGATGATGCTTTTCGGCAAGTATTTGACTTACTACCTCGTTCGGAATCAGTTGAGCTGAGGCGGCGGACGATCAACGAGTTTAATAGCGGGGTAACGAGTAGTGAGCGTTAAGGGAAGGTCTGCGAGTTTTCCCACTTTCTTGTAGCGCTTCGCGACCGTTCCTACTTTTTAATGCCTACAGGAAGCGTTTCACGCGCTAACCTGTCATTAAGTGCAATGTTTATTGGGCGTGCTGATGTGTCAGAGGTCTACAGCACAGAGGAGCTAATCAAAATTTTGGCAGATGAGCGTCGCGCCTGCATAAATGGGGAGCGTCTTAATCTGGCAGCTTCGGCGTCTGGTAATCCTTTGATTGACAGATTTCTGAAACCGGATGGCATTCAAAAGTTCAGTGCTTATCGAGACTTCAAAGCTGCTGTTCACCGTTACCAGCAGCAACACCAAGTTTCTGGAATTGTTTGGCGGCAGCTGACGGTTAATGGAAAAAGTCTGCACTATCCTGCTATCGATGAGCAGCTCGCTGCGCTTTCTAGTGACTTGGAAATTCTTAAAAAGGCTAAGGCTTCAATCCTGGCTTTTTGGTGGAACGTGACACAGGACATGGACTTGTACTTGAGCATTAACACGGGCAAAGATTATCGACAGATTACGCCCAACGATGTAGGAGCGTTCACCTACAAAACGGAATGGGCAAATCTGTCTGTACACGGGAACTCAACCTTCTTGGAAATTATCTTGCAGCTAGGCTGGGGAAAGCCAGAGGAAGCATCTTATAAACGAGGATGGCCAACATCAGGCAGTGAGTATATTCATGCTGTAAATCCAGGTCAGCACCCAATTTGTTAAAGGTCGATGTTTGGGTATTCAAGCGTTGTTACATTGATAGATAAGGATTCAACGAACATGGAAGACAAAAACGAGGAACAGCTTCTCAATCAAGAGATAGTAGGTAAAGAAAGATTCTTTACCAATGAATTAACACAGCTTGGTAATCAAGCTGTGAAGAAGGGGCTGATTTCTGGCCACGGTTATCATGGAGGAAAATACGAAATCCTCTGCAACGGACAGCTTTTTCTCCTTTCACCGGAAGAAGCCTATTCGTACCTGAAGAACTTACTCAAACAACATCAAAAATAAGGTGCAATGTAGGCTTAACAAAGGATTCTATGGTAGACCAGCCCCGACGTTAGCAATTAAGTTTGCTAACAGACTTGATATAAAACGTCTATCACGAAGAATTGAAGAAGTTGCTGTTTTGTTTTGATGTTGCTTCCAGAAACTCTGTCTATGTAAAAGAATGGCGATCGCCTTTACTAGTATGTAAAAGCCGATCGCCATTCTTTTTTCTATAAAAAATATCTACTTGACAGAGACAACCACTCCCGAACTTTCATTAGCCATTTTGTCCACCGCACACACGGCATAGGTTCCTGGCTCTACCGTCGCAAAAGTTGTCGCTGCTTCAATGACTCGCACAAGCTTCCAAGTATCAGCATTTTGCTTATAGAGCGTCCAAGAACGAATATCCTCAGAAGCTCCAGCTTTCCAAGTAATCTTCTTGTCTTTCACCTTTACACCAGTTGGGAGAGCTGGTGGCAGGGCATCTAACCAGGACATAGAAGGAGCGAGTGCAAGTTCAGCGTAAATCGAAGTTTTGAAAGCATCAACAACACCGAGCCGATTTTCACTGAACACCTTCATGTTGTAGAAGATGTTCCCCAAAGACAACTGCGGTGCAAGATTGCGCGTTATCTCAACTTGTTTTTGGTACTCCGAAATCAACCAATTCTTCCCATCCAACGCAGCTAATCGATTACCAGGGTAAAGATGGCGACGCTTGGGGTTATTTACAGTCCACCAGTTAAGCAGGACGGGATAACTCTGAGCGGGTGGATCGATGCGCCAGTAGAGTTGTGGAGCCATATAATCTACCCAACCCTCTTCTAGCCATTTTTTGGGGTCGGCATAAAGCGCCTCGTATTGATCCAATCCTTGAGCTTGAGGAGGTTGTCCAGGACGATAGATGCCAAAGGGACTGATGCCAAACTTGACACGCGGCTTTGTGGCTCGAATTCCTGTATATAAGCGCTGCATCATTTGATTGACGATTTCTCTACGCCAATCTCCTAAGGAAAGAGTACCTCCTGCTGCTTGATAAGCGCTGTAGGTTTTCTCATCGGGAAACGTTTGACCGGATACGGGATAGGGGTAAAAATAATCATCCAGATGAACGCCATCCACGTCATAGCGACGCACTACATCGAGAATAACGTTGTAAGTTAAGTCTTGAACAACTTTTGCTCCTGGGTCCATCCACAGCTCATTGCCGTATTTGTAAACATAGCCCGGTTGGGTAACGGCGATGTGAGGGCTGACATTGGGAGATTTTTCGGTTGAGGTTCTGGCACGATAAGGGTTGAACCAGGCATGAAGTTCAATATTACGCTTGTGAGCTTCGGCGATCGCAAATTCTAGTGGGTCATAAAAGGGTTCTGGTGCTTTGCCTTGAGTGCCACTGAGCCATTCGCTCCAAGGTTCTAATTGAGACGCATAAAACGCATCTCCTGCCGTTCGTACCTGTAAGACCAATGCATTAAGATTAAGGCTTTGTATTCGATCAAGAATCTGAATGAGTTCGCTTTGCTGTTGTTCAACTGACAGTCCTTTTTTAGAAGGCCAATCAATGTTCCAGCCACAGGTTACCCAGACACCACGAAACTCTCTTTTGTGGCTAACTTTAACGGTTTTTTGATAAAAAACAATGTATTCAGAAGAAATTGCCGCCACTTTTTCCAAATACACTAAAGCTTGGTAGATAAAGGCGACTACATCAGCCCGATTTGCCGTATCTAGAGGTTTGAGTAACTGTATATTTGGATAATTCACTACAATTCCCGCCTCAGTAGCAATGGCTATCTTTTCTATTGCATAGGCAGTAATTTGAGCGGCATCTTGATAGAAGGATGGTAAAGCTGCCTTAGCATCTGCGATCGCATCTGACGTAATTTCCAAACCCGTCACTAAGGAAATCAAAACTTCCATGCGGGTGATACTGGCATCAGGACGAAAACGATTGCCGGGATAGCCTGACATAAATCCAGTTTCAAACGCTTTTTGAATGGCTGGTGCTGCCCAATGTTTTGCCGGAACATCCACAAAGGGAACATATTGCCGCTTCGCTGGTTTCTGAAACGCTTTCTGTAATACGGCAGCAAATTCAGCTCGGCTCATCGGTTGATTCGGTCGAAATATGCCATCAGGAAAGCCGCTAATAATGCCCCGATTCGCTAAACCTTCAATAAATAAACGTGCCCAATGATTTTGAATATCCGAGAAGCGAGGAGGTGACGCTACCATATTCAACCCAATCTAGCTCTTTTAATAGTTGGGTCGATCTTAGCATTGGAAAAGATAGAGTCTCCTAGGAAAATAGAGAGTGGGGAGTGGGGAGTAGGAGGGGGGAAGAGGACTATTTGCATTTTCGGGGGCAGCGAATTTGCCAGGATGCTTAGTGGGGCTTTTTTATCAAAAATTCATTTTTAACAATCTAAAGGGGGCTGTATTGGAATCTGAATTAAAAACGTCGTTCCCTGGTCGGGGGCTGAAATACACTCTAATTGACCTTTGTGTTTTTCTACGACAATTTGATAACTAATAGACATTCCCAAACCTGTACCTGAGCCGACAGGTTTCGTTGTAAAAAATGGGTCAAATAACTTATTGCGAACCTCCTCTGTCATCCCCGGTCCGTTGTCACCGAGCAGAATTATTACATGATTATTGTCTACAACGTCAGTACAAATCCAAATCGTATTCGGTTTCTTTTTGAGTTCTTCAGGAGAGCGAGTTTTGTTATAGTCTTCTATGGCTTCGATCGCATTAGTTAGGATATTCATAAATACTTGATTGAGTTGTCCCGCGTAGCAGTGTACTGGAGGCAGGTTGCCATAATCTCTAACAACTTGAATACTTGGATGCTCTGGTTGTTTAGCCTTGAGGCGGTGCGCGAGAATCAGTAGCGTATTATTTAGACCTTCGTGAATGTCCACCTCTTTCATCTCTGCTTCATCAAGACGTGAGAAGTTCCGCAGCGATAAGACAATCTCGCGAATGCGGTCGGCTCCTATTTTCATTGATGAGAGAATTTTCGGTAAATCTTCTCTGATAAAATCTAGGTCAATTTCCTCCATAGAAGCTTGAATAGCGACGGCTGGATCGGGATAGTATTCCTGGTAGAGTTGAATTAAGTTAAGCAAGTCTTGGGCATATTGATGGGCGTGGGTGAGATTGCCGTAGATGAAGTTAATTGGGTTGTTAATTTCATGAGCGACACCAGCAACGGTCTGAC
This sequence comes from Candidatus Sericytochromatia bacterium, assembly GCA_036703885.1. Taxonomy (GTDB): domain Bacteria; phylum Cyanobacteriota; class Cyanobacteriia; order Cyanobacteriales; family Coleofasciculaceae; genus CADCTM01. The sequence continues at coordinate 11,264 of DATNQT010000236.1, read as the reverse complement.
CCAGAGAAGACATTTTTTCGCTTTGAACAAGTTGGGCTTGCGCTTGCTTAAGTTCGCGCAGGGTTTGTTCTAGTTTTGTCGCTTGCTCTTGGGCGGTGACAGCAGCGAGATGAGTTTGATGCAGGAGTTGTGCTTGATCGATAGCGATCGCAATTTGATCGGCAACCGCCCGTAGCAGTTCTACTTCCGAGTCGCGCCAAGGACGAGAACCACTGGAGTGAGCACAGCAAACTACACCTATTTCCCCAGATGTTGTATGGATTGGCAGTGCTAAAAGAGCCGTGTAGCCGATAGTGAAGAAGAACTTCTGCTCTACTGGATCGGTCAATGCCCTCGTATTATCTACACGAGTGATTTCCTTATTAAAAACCCTTGTTGTTAAAGGACCAAAGGTCGTCACCGAAACACGGTAACCCAGGATACTGGGAAAGGCAGAAGATCGAGCTTCTTGAACAAACTCCCAAACGGGTGTATCCTCGTCCGGTCTATACCATAGAAAGAAGCAGCGATCAATTTGTAACAGGTTACGAATTTCATGAACGGCGGTTTCTAGGATGGTATTGAGGTCGAGGGAACTGCGTATTTGACCAGCAAGTCGGTTAAGTAGGGCTTCCCTTTGGGCGAGTTCTCGAAACTTGGCTTCTGATTGGCTTAGTTCCTCCTCAACTCGCTTACGTCCTGTAATATCGGTATGAATGCCGATGAACCCGATCATGCGATCGCTTTCATCTTTAATTCCATAGGCACGCAAGTCAATGTCCATGAGGCGACCACTACGGCTTTGCATCGTGACTTCACCGTGCCAGGATTGACCGCTCTGAACTGCCGTAAATACGGTACTGACATCGGTTGAGTTAACATAAATCACCAACGCGCCTCCAACGGCGGTCAATTCCTCAACAGTGTATTCAAAGAACTTAATAAAAGCTGAGTTGTGGTAGATTGACCGACCTGCCATATCTGTCATACTAATCGCATCGCTTGTGCTTTCTACGGCTTTGCCGATGCGTAGTAGTTCTTCTTGTGCCTTCTTGCGATCGCTCATATGACGGGTAACTCCACAGATTATAGGTTCTGGAGTAAACGGTACGGCTGTGCACGCTAGCCACTTAGACAAACCATCTTTACAGCAATAGCGACTTTCAAAACTGCTTACTGTTGCACTAATGTGAAGCTCCTAAGAGATACGCAGAGCCTCCACAGGTAGGGTAGGCAATGCCCATACTACTAGGGATAGAGTTTAAACCTTCAGATTGCATAGGCGCTAGCTTCTGCATCTCAACATAAATGGCTGCTAATCGTTAGGATGAACCAAATCAAGAAAATAGACCTCTTGCCAAAGTAGATACTATCTGAGTTCATCTCCGGTTTCTTATTTAATTTAAGGTTTTTATAAGATTGATGTCTCACTTTAAAGAGGATACTGAGTAAAAAAAACTGGATTTCATTACTTCGTCCTGCACTGATTTTAAGACATTCTTTTAGAGGAAGAAAAAAGAACAGTAAAAAAGTCATGCTCCAGCTTTATGGGGATTTTTTGCCAGTTTCCGGATAGCGGCTGAGAAGGATTGAGAAAGTTAATTGAGTAGAGAAAAGTTTTCTTATCTCATGAATCACTTCCTGGCTGGTTTTGTCTCCGGTTTTACTATTGGTTTTTTAGTAGCTGCAATTATTGCTGTTATTCTGGTGGTGCTAGCGGTTCTGTCATTAACAATGGATGCCTCGGATTTACCGAAGAGAGCTTCTAAAAAAGTTTCTCTTATCAACTACCGCCACCAAAAGTTTCTTGATAGATAAGGCTAAGGAATAAAGTGCTTAGTCAAACACTGGAGATTTAGGGAGCGGCGGCTGGTCAAGTATAGAGCCATAAATACAGTTGAAGTCTGAAGCGATCGCCTTCCAGGTATAGCGACGACTCACCAATCGCTTGCCATTCTCTTCCAGTTGTTGCCTGTACTCTAGAGAGGTGAGCAACTGCGCGATCGCCCAGTTTACTAAATAACTTGGATGTAGGTCGATGAAGGAAAGTGTGCCTGTGCATCTTCAACTTCCAGTCCAAATTGATTAGGATTGGGTTTATAGTTAGGAAGGAGCTTTTGAAGATCGTTTGGAGTGGCATAATGCAGCATACTGAGAGAGGTCTTCAACAAGTAACTATGATTATTAATTAAGAAGGCATGCAACAGTACGCTTTCATTTGGAAAGAATAGATCTTTCGTCAGAAGCTCTCGTTTGTAGTCATAAGGAAAATAGATATCATGGAAGTGAACATAGCTTCCTGGCTTTAATTGCGGTAAGACTTCAAGGATTAACCGATTAACTTCACTTCCCGGTTTTACAGTATGGGTAGAATCGATGAAGAGCAGACCGTTCTCCCCTAAGTCAGTCAGTATATTTAAAGGAACTTTTTGGGCTTTCTCACTTATCAGTGTAAGTTTACCTAGCTGGTTATATTTTTTTAAAAATTCAGTCGGATAAGGCTCAATGCAGGTTATTTCTAATTCATAGTCGGCTTCTTGACTCGCTAACATCATAACGGCTGTAGAAACGCCACAACCGACTTGAACAACCCGCTTTGGGCGCTTGCTATAGATGAAGCAAAATAAAAAATCAGCTTCTATCGGTCCGTATCCTAGTTCCCCGTTTGTTGAGCAAGCGTCTGAGTAAATGTCTCCTTTTTTGAGTCTTTCTTGTAAAGCTTCTCCACAACATTCTCTGACAAAGGCAAGCTGCGTCTCTATTTCTTTCCCCTTGACTCCGATCATGCTGTGCGGTTGCTTCCAATCCTCCTCTTGTCTGAGTTCTTTAATATTCGGAATTTCTGAATAAAAATGAATAGGCAGAATATTAATCCCAAATCCTTGAGCTATCTCAAATAAATTTCTAAAAGTCTGTTTGCCAAAATTCTTTAGCTTGCGTTTTAACCCAGGTTGGGAGTAGGACATGGCGTGATTAATCAAAAGCTAGAGATTGAGGAAGCGGTTGCTGGTTAACAATAGAGCGATAGACATGGCTGAGGTTTGAAGCGATCGCACTCCAACAATAGCGACGACTTACCAAGCGCTTACCATTTTCACCCAGTTGGTGCCGGAGGTCTGGAGAGGTCAGTAGTTGAGCGATCGCACCTCGCAGCGCATCCACTTCTCCTTCGACAATCAACCCTGCTGTCTCAGCAGCAATATCTGGTGCAATTTGGACATCCGGTGTGATAATTACTGGCAACCCCGCCGCCATTGCTTCAGCTATAGCAATACCGAAATTTTCTGAAAAGGATGGCAATACAAAGAGATCTGAGCCTTGCAGCAGTAAATCCTTATCTTTACCTGTTACAAAGCCTGTCATCGAGGTTTGAGACTGCAAGCCTAGAGACGATATTAAGTTGCTAAGGTAGCTAAGGTAATCTGGCTCTCCTGAACCCGCCAAAATCAGGTGAAAGTCATGGTTAAGAGAAGCCAACTGGTGGAGGGCTTCGAGTAGCAAATCTGGGCGCTTTTTGGGATGGAGGCGAGAGAGAAATAAAACAATCGGTGTTGTATCAGGTATTCCATAAGCACGGTGTAGATGCTGCTTAGCTTGCGGTTGCAAGGGTTGCAGATGCACACCATAAGGAATGACAAAGCTAGGATTTGAAACTTGATAGTTACACACATCCTGTAATTCTCCTGGAGTAGAGCAGTGGATCGCTACAGCTTGATTGAGATTATGGCGCTCAATTATCGAATAGATTTGCTTTTTGAGCCGTTGATGAGCCAGTGCCCAAGCTGTCAGCATCCCATAGGGAGTCACTATGTATGGAATTTTTTTCTGTCTTGCGATTGCCGCTGCACAAGTGGGGGCGAAGGAAAACAGATAGTGAGTATGTAGAATGTCGTAATCCCTTGAATGTTGCCACAGCCAGTGAGCCAACTCTGCAGAGAATACGAACCCTCTATCTGTACCCAATCTCAACCCTTTTACTGATCCAGAAAACCGAGGAAAAAACCGGACTGATACACCCTCATATTCAATTTTTTGATTTAAAGGCACATCTAGCAAGTCTCTAACATTGTCATTCGTTGTCACAATCTCAGTGTCAACCCCACAATGTTTCAGTTCCCTCACAAGGTTAAAAATAATTTCAGTTGGGCCCCCTCGATTTGGACCGACTGAAGGAATCACCTGCAGTACTTTCACAGTAATACCTATTTGTTTTTAGTCTGACCAAAAAGAACAGCATGACCGTCTTTATTTTGTCTGATTTTACGAATAGTTGTGCGAACTAGATTATCTAAGGGGTATAGAGCTTTATGAATAATTTCATTTTGGCGTGCCCTGAAAGATGTGATGTGGTAGTAGTCTGTAGAGTCGGGAGATTGTTCTGTAAAATAGTAGATGTTAATCGATTTCCGAGTATCACCATCTGACGTATTGACACGGCGATAGCCGTGCCAAGATTGTTTATCAGTTGCAAAAATTACCATGCGATTAAAAATCGGGAGAATTGCGACTGATTCCGATATATCGGCTGACCAAATTTCTAAATGACCTCCCTTTTCTTCAGCCCAATTTTTGTTTAAGTAAAGTAGCAAGTTCAGTCGGCGATAGTAATGGGTGACGGGGTGAGAACTATTGTCAATATGGACATTTAAAAAACTGCCGTTGCCACCCTGAGCAAGTCCGGCTGCATATAACTGATGATCGGCAATCAGGTCACAGATGCCTGTAATTTTAGAAATAAGCTTAAGAAAGCGTTCTGAGTGCAGGTGTTGAAAGATGATTTCTGCAAAAATTGGATGGAACTTGCCGATAGATGGGTCTTGTGCTTTATATTGTCGAAAATCTTTCAGCGTATCCATCTCTTCCATTTTTGGAAAATTCTGGAAGGCTTTATCAGCTATCTCCCGATCCAAAAATCCATCAATAACTATATGCTTATGTGGCTTTCCAGCTGCAAAAATTTTGGCATAATAATCGCTTTGAGCTTCTAACAAGTTATAGTTAAGCATTTAGACCCTGCTCTTCAATGCGTTGGTTTAAAGGTAGATCGACGCGAACAAAAAGCTTTACTTAAATAATACTCACTGCTTCATCGGGGTCAACCAAGGCTCCCAGTTTACCATGACAAAGCGCGTCAATTGCACCGTCCTTATTACAACAACAAGTTAGGTAAGTATCAATAAACCTAGGTGAGGGAAGGGAGTCAAAAGCACCACTCAGCCCTTCTAACGCGAGCAAGCTGGTAGCTGTCGCTCGATGCACAGTTTTTCAAAGAGCAAATTAGCGATCGCTTCATTACCGGGGACACTCAGGTGTACGCCATCTGACCGGAAAAAGGCTTCTACTGTCTTTTTTGGTAGACTTGACCAAGCATTGTGAGCATCAATTACCCTTACCTGTAAAGAATTCAGCAGTTGGAGAAATTCAGGCTTGTACTCTGGCACATTGAATGTTGGCATCAGGTTGTTAAGATTTGGCGTAAATAGGATAAAGATTGGCATTTTTTTAGCACGCACCAACGTGACGATCTTGGTCAAGCTTTGCAGATTCTGCTGAAACTGTCGGTTAAGTTCCTCAGTTCCAGGCAGTAAAGCTAAAGGTGTAGGAAAGTCAAACCCTATTAGGCTCGCTAATTTGGGCCAAGCATAGCGAGTAAGCACTTCCTGAATTGCTAGCAGTGGTGCTTGGGTTGGATACGCTGGGTTATGCTCAACTCCAGCACTGGTACTGGTGGGCTGAGTTAAATCGTCAGTGCCAATTTGCACAATCACAACATCACTCTCAAATGTGCCAAATTTGCGGAGATATCCTAACCGATTCTCAATCGCCCAAGACGCTGTTGAGGCATTTAGTACCTCAGTCGGTTGTCTGGATGCAGCTAGTTGCGCCTTTAACAGTTCGGAAATTGTTTGGGCTTGATCGGCTAGATTACCACCGTTGAGAATAGAATCGCCTATCATCAAAATTCTCAAAGTGCCTTGAGGTTTATTAGCAGTAATAGTTGCGGAACGCTGAGAGTACTGATTGTACTCGGCTTTTTTGCCAAAACGAAATACTGTTTGATTGGGACGGACGCGGTAGCCCGTATCAGCATCAGCTTGAATTAAAACCGGATTTCCTAATCCAAAAACTAGCCGTAGTGCTAGCTCAATAACTATCAACGCAGCAATAATAGAAGTCGGTATCCAGTATTTGCGAAGAAACTTCATTACACCTTATAAAGCTAAGATTTAAGCAGACTAGAGTCATCGATAAATTTATTGCTTAAACTAAAAAATTTATATTTAATTAAATAGGTAAAAATCAACAGAATTATGTTAAGCCATGTGAACACAAATGAAATTCTTACCAAGAACTAATGACCAATGACTAATGACGACGCTCACGAGTCAACTTGAATTGTGCTGACCTACTTATCTTCTCTCAACTCTCTAGAATTTGGGATTTTTTGATTAAATTACTTAAGGTCTGATTAAATTGTTGTACAGAGAAACGCTCAATAACTTTTTCCCGTAATAATTCAGGCTCATACAAAAGAGAATTTGGATAAGTGCCTTGCAAAATTTGAATTAGAGTTTTAGCGATCGCCTCCACATCATCAGGGTTAACTAAAGCCCCCAGTTCACCCTGACACAGAGCGTCAATTGCCCCATCCTGATTTCCTCCAACGGTGGGTTTACCACAGGCTAAAGCTTCTAGATAAACAATTCCAAAGCCTTCGCCTTTACTCGGCATAGCGAAAACATCACACAAATTGTAATGATCGCAAAGCTCATCGTCAGCAACAAACCCCGCTAAGGTAACGCACTCTTGTAAATTTAGCTGACTAATTAACTGTTCAATGCGAGGGCGGTCATCTCCTTTACCAACCAGAATATAGTGGATATTCGGAATCTCATGGCGAATTTTTGGTAAAGATTTTAGGATTTGGTCATAGCCTTTATAGCGATCAAAACTTGATAAACGTCCGACTGTTAAGATGATTGGCTGTTGAACTTGCAAGCCATAACGTTTAAGTAAATAGTAGGGCTTGGAGCTAATTTTAAATCGATCAGCATCAAATGTAACAGGTAAAAGGCTAATCTTCTCTAGAGAAATTTTTTGTTCATTAATTAATCGTTCGCGTGTATAGCTACTAATTGAGATTATCTGATTTGCTGCCTGTAGCGCCTTGATTTTTGAGGATTCTTGAACATCCCAAACCTCAGTACCGTAGACAATAATCCAGTAAGGAACCGTTGTTATTCGATAAATCAAAAATGCAACAGGAGCAAAATTAATATGACCGCACAAAATCAAATTGGGGCGATTCTTTAAAGCTCCTAAAATAAGCTTAATAGTGAAATGCAAGGTTTGCAAATAGCGAGGAGTATTACCACTAAATAAAAATGAAATCTGAGGAGAATCAAAACTGTTTTTAGGTTGATGGCTGTCCAGTTTATCAAAAACCAATAAAGATAACCTCGGAAACTCATCGTTTAGGGTTCTTAGAACATCTTGTAAATAGATTTGAATTCCACCCTTGAATTCAAATAAATTTGGAACCCACAGGTGAATAAATGTTTTATTTTTAAGCTTTAGCATAAGAAAATTTGGATTGGGCAAGCCCAAATAAGTTTAATAGTTATCTGTATAAATTGGGTTAATTGTCAATTTTATTAAAATAAGGTTATTGATAAGGTATAAAGAGCAGTAATTCCTAATTAACCCTTTATATGGTGCAGTAAATCTTGGACTTGAGCGCTTATTTTTTGACGATATGAATTCCAAGTTAGTTGTTCAGCTTTCCGACGAGCAGCGCGACCCATTTGTTCTAATTCTAAGGGATGGCAATAACACCAATCTAGTTTTTCCTGAAGCGCTTCTACATCACGAATTGGTACAATAAAACCCTCAATACCATCGGTGATGATATCAATTCCACCAACATTAGATGTAGTAATTACAGGTATACCACAAGCCATTGCTTCTAGCAGTACCATTCCAAAGCCTTCAAGCAGAGAAGGAAAGACCAGAACATTGGCAGCACTATAGTATTGATTGAGTGAGGCATGAGGTACAGAGGGAACATAGCGGAAAACATCGGCATACTGATTGAGCCAGTCTTTGGGGAAATCATTAACTCCTACTAATAATAATTCTGCATTAGGTAACCGCAATTGTTGCCATGCTTGTAAGAGATAGTGAACGCCTTTATGGGCACCTACGCGACCGACAAATAAAGCCCGGAAAACTGTATCGTTTTTAGCTTGGGGTTGGAAATAGTCAGTTGGTGCGCCGTAGGGAATAATACTGATTTTATTAGGTTTTATGCCGACCTTGAGTAATGAATTTTTTGTAACAGAAGAGGCAACAAAAATTTGATCGGCAAGTTGAATTTCTTGCTCCTTACGCTCAAGTTTATTGGCTGGCTCACGAATTGCCATTAATCCTGGAGCTAGTTCGGGAAAGCGTTGAGATTCTTCATCCTGAATCTCAAAAACTGTGCGATAGAAGGGGATAGGCAAATCGTATAAGCAGAGGATACCTTGCCGTTTTGCTTCATGAAATGTTGCTGCTGCTCCATCTTCGTAAGCGTATACAGCATCGAGATGTTGAAGATGATGCGCCGCCACATGACGGTCTAGTGAAGCATATACCCAGTCAATAGGCCCCCAAGGACCAAAGCCTAAACGATTACTCAATCCTGTCTTCACCAGCGCTACCCGCAGGGCTTCTCGATGGGGATGAGTTCGCATGGTTACACCCGTAGGGGTAATCCAAGTTCTTCTTCCTAATTCATCAGTGACACGATTTTTAATTCTATTGGGTAGCAGATTCAAGTAGCGCGATACAGAACTATTTGGATTGTAAGCAATCGTGGTAATGACTTCGTAGAGTAAGCCAGCCTCGGAAAATGCGATCGCGCAGTTCCGCGAATTCGGATTACCTGTAGGATGAATCAGAGAAATACGTGAACTCGACATCTTCTTGTTCTTGCAAAAATTGTTGTTCCTGTTGCCAGTTTTCTATCTGCTCCAGCCGAGGTAGCAGAAATATAAAACCGCTGATAAACCAGTAGTAAACCGAGAAAGTATGATGGAAAACAAGGGTGCCACTAATTTGGATAGCTTGGATGAAAAAACCAGCAAGCGCTAACTGTTTTAGGAAGGGTATTTTTAATGTCCAGAAATTTAACATGAGTGCAATTAAAATACTCACTCTTAATCCATACCAGAAAATAAAACCAATGGGACCTAATTCTAAGACAATTCTGCCCATTTCTGGCTCAAAATATACTGGAATCTTTTCACCCTTTGGTAAATTTAAGGCTTTACGAAGTACTGGTGCTGCCTGATGTGTTGCACCCGTGCCATAGCCATCAAGTTGTTTGTACTGGAGAAAGTCAATCGGTTCGGTTAAACTGCCTGCAATGCGATTAGGTACATCTTTGTTAGTTATTGTACGATGCCAAAAAGCATCGACGGCTGGACGAAATCCAATAAAGACAGCGAGGCTAATTACCAGAGTGGGAACTAATAGTCGCAGTACAAAACGCATAGTACTGGCAGATTGCTGTAATCCTCTAAAAACCAGATATCCGATTAGGAATAAAATTTGAGCTAAAATAACGCTACGGGAGCCAGTCATTAACGAGTTGATTATGACTAAAAATAACTCGATCATTAAAATTATTTTCCACCACCATGCCTGATGATTTTTAGTGAAAAAAAACGGAATCAGGAGACCGAAGCAGACTACCAGGTAGCTGGCATAGTTATTGATATAGGGAAATGTCCCTGTAATCCTCACAGCAGATAGGGTTCCGAAGGTAGCTGTAGCTACACTATTTTGATTTGAGTAGGCATTAATAAGGCTCTTAGCGGGACTAAAAAACTGAATAATACCGATCAGACCAACTGGGATTAATAGCAACAAGTGCGATCGCAGAAATTTGTATAGCTCTTCCACGGATTGAAACAGAAACGGAACCATCCAAATTAAGGGAAGATTTATCAGATAGTTTCTGAGTCCAAAAAGACCTACCATAGGTGAGCCTAAACTGGGATTAAAAACCTGAAAAATACACCAACCTACAGAGATAAAAATTAAAATATTGATAGTAGAAGTTTTAGTTGGTAACTTTTCTTTTGGTTGTGCAAAAAAATAAAAATTAAAGTAAGCTCCAAGTAGCACAATGTCCTTGAGAAAATACATCATCTCGTTAGCTTGAGGTAACACCCATTTCCGCAAGGCTCCCTCAAGCACGAGAAGAAGAACTACAGTCTTGACACTATGACGCCAGTTACGTGCTGATAAAGAAAAGATAATTACAGCAGCGACGAGACCTAGTAACAGTTTCACTGAACAGCTTTCTCCAGAATTAGTAAATTATGATGACAGCCACTGTCGCTTTTTTGAGGCGCGACAAGGTGATTCAGATCTCTATGAGTTGCTAAGAAGAGCGTAAATTGTTAATTCTATTCACAAATAAGAGCCGCAAACGTTTTAGCTTGTACAGATAGGTTATGAGTTTGATACCAAGCATGGGCACGATCTGCGATCGCTTGCAACCCCTGTAAACTTGTTGTCTGTTCCTCTGGTATCCAGTACTGTTTTCCTGCTTCTATGCCATCGATTGGCATATTGTATCGTGCGCTAATTGGTAGCAACCCATGAGCACAGTACGCAGCAAAAATAGTAGATTTCGTTAAATAGGTGGATTTGACTCTATAGTCACACGGGTAGTCAAAGAATCCTACCAAAGAATTTGACAGGAAGCCACTGATGTCGGCAGCAGAGCGCTGCCCAAGTTCCACAACAGGTATACCGTTAATAGTTGATAGCGTTAAACTCGTTGGTGGACCGATATCCCAGATTTCTGAAATCCTTAGTAGCTCACAGGTTAGCTCTAGTTGTGCCAAGGATTCTTGATAAACTCGTTGCCGATTACTAGGACTGCCAAACACGACTACACGGCGATCGCGCTCTGTCAAGGGTAACACCTGCTGGGGTTCTCCAATGTTGGAAAAGACGGGTAAGGTAGGGATTTCGGTATGTTTGCCCAGACTTAGCTCATTTAGGAGTTTGGCATAAGCTTGTGTACTGGTGAGACAGCGATTACTTAGCACTGCCAGACGAGAGGCTAAGTTTCTTTGCATAGATGATAACCAGAAAGAACTAGCCCACGGGGGGCCTGAGGCATAAATTTCATGGAACATGGTTACTAGCAACCGACTTGCCCCTGTAGTCTGCCATTGCCGTAAGCCATCTACCAACCAGACGGGACATCCCCGTTTTGCATAACC
>DATNQT010000235.1:0-3245 GCA_036703885.1 Candidatus Sericytochromatia bacterium | reverse complement strand
TCCCTAGCTTTGGCGTAACAATTCCATTTACCATTTTGACCTTGAAATGCTGTTTGTAAGACTGACTCACCTTGAATTTTACTAAAAGGCCAATCGTCTTTTATAAAGAAATTAATGATTGATTCGAGCAGATTTCTGTTATAATCTGACTGGTCAACTACTTCATTTGCCACCTCAGCAATTTCTTCAAAAGCATTAGTAATTTCTGCCATTATTTCAGAAATAGCATCCTGAGTTTCTTCGAGATTAGTATCAGCTAATTCCGAGAAGCTTTTGGTCATTTCCTTGATACTTTCAGCCATGACATCTTGGTTCATTTCCGATAGATTGGTATTAGCCCAATCTTTGAAGAAATTAACCATTGCTTCGGAAATTTGTTCTTGGGGAATATTTTCTTGATTAATGGCTGAGGGAGGAAGATAAGCCCAAAAAGTACGATAACCTGTTTCACCTGATTCCCGTTCCTGTTTAACGTGCAGCGCCAACCAATTTTCGGTCGATAGTAACGGGTTATCTTGACTTAGGTTTTGGAGATAAGCTGCTGTCTGCTCTGGGTTTGTAATGTTTTCAGTTAAACTTGAGAGTAATTCAGGTTGTAAAGTAGCTTCTATTTCGATATTTGCTTCTGGTTGAAAGTCTCCATTGGAGAGAGAACCGCGCAATTGGGGTTTGAGATTGAATAGTGCTTCGGTGTCGATGCGGTGGTATAGTTCCCAGTTTACTTGGAAGGTGAGACGGCATTCGGTTAGGGTGTTGTCTTGTTTGGTTAGGGAGAGATTTATGGCGCGGATGGGTAGGGGGGAGTGAGTGTGATCGCGCAACGCCAAATCCCTATTTAGTTGATAATTTTCCTTATGGGTAGTCATGTTTTTAATGACCTACAACAATGGGTATTTCCATATCAATTAGCTATGTCTAAGTTTCCTGGTTTTCTTTTATCCATTTATTTATTAGTTTAGTGTGTTGCTTTTCCATAAAACTTAAGTAGCATCTGACGCATCGCTGCTTTGGTAGGAATAATTTGTGGATCGACAACACCTCCTTGTTGTACTTTTCTAACAAGATCCAGCTCGGTATTACGCTTCCATTCCGACCAGGATTGACGTACCCGTTCCATTATCGCTGTAATTGTGATATCTTTCTGAGTAATACCTTTTAAGGCGGCTGGATTATGCGCTAAGGGAGCTGTTAATAATTGGCTTGGTGATAAGTCCTCTTGGAATTCGCCCCTTCCTAATACTGCCTCAAGAGGTAGTACGCCACCTTGAACCATTTGGTGGTTCATTGCGTTGATTACTGCATAAGGATGCTGGGACTTTCCGGATAATCCTCTATCTAGAAAACGTGTTGGTTCTAAATGCTTATTTAAATGAATCGAGCGTGTTAGCCGATGGCTATGTTTTATGATGTCTTTGCCTCCTTTATGACCGTAAAGGTTCAACATCTGAGCAGTAACAGACTTGCCACTTTGTGATGCTTCTTCCATAACCTTCGAAATAGCAAAATCTGACATTCCGCTCTCACGTAGTTGGTCTAGTATTTTCAAAGTTCCAGGTTGCTGGGCAGGACCTTTCCTCTCATAAGTGCCAAGATTACCGATCTTGCGGTTAGTTGGTTGAGTATGAGTAGGGTTTAGCGAATCTGTCAGTTTCACATCTCCCCAGCTTTGCCATAAGCTGGCTTTACCTACTTTTGAACCTTCTCGCTGAGTAACTGCCAGCGTAGCTCGAATCCAGTCAGTAGATGAGACCCCCTCCATTTGAAAACGCTCAACAGGTGGCTGACCCCGTTTCCGAATTGCTGCGTGCATCTGTCTTTCCAAGTTATTGGGTAAGAGCAACCCACGCTGATTTGATAAACCTATGTCAAAAAATTCTCGTTCTACCTCCAGCGCTTGACGAAGGAACAAATCAGCAGCTTCATGGCGATTATGCAATACCAATACATCTGTGTTTTCATAAAGAATAGGATTGACTTCACCACGAATTGTCCAATGTTGTCCTTGCTGGATTGGCTCAAGAGATTTTAACCTGTATTGAAGTTTCAGAGCAAATAGCCTTGCCTTAAGAATCCATTTCCCAACCTTTTTGCCACTGAATTTAGTAATATCAGAGTGTGCAGCCTGCATTGCTTTTTGTAGCCGTTGCAGCTTCTCTGCTGATTTGTCTTTCTCACCCCCATGTTTCCCATGCTTATGTTCCTTCTTCCCAAAGAACTTATCCTTGACTTTGCCGAACTTCCCTCCCAATTTCTTAGTAGCTGCCTTTAATTTCCTGCCAATCTTCTTGGCAATCTGCTTAACCTTCGCCGCCACCTTACTCGCCGCACCGCGCACGCGCTTGAGCAGCCAATTAGACACGAAATCAATTAGCACTACGCCTGCTGCTGCCAAAGCTGCCCCAAACTGCGGCCCAGATTGCCCTGTCTTGACGGCTTTCAAGAATCCCATAAAGCGATCGAACGCTTGAATCACCCGGCTAACCGTTCCCCAAGCGGCTTGCAACCCTTCGATAATTGCCAGCACAGCACCCGCAGCAGGCACGATCATCGAAATGACTTTTTCTATCAAAATCTGAATTAAGGCGGGAGGAATCGCCGATTTAATGCCCTCCCAAGCCATTTTTCCAACTTCAGCAGTCTTGATTCCACCTTGGTTGAGGACTTTCCACACCGGCATCCCCAAACCGAGAACTCCTTCTACTTTCTGGTTAAACCACTCCTGCGTCGCCGTTTGGAACGCTCCCCACAAGTGGTTGCGGACACCATCTTGGGCCCCAGAACCCAAGTTGCTCAACCACTGTCCGGGGCTAGATGCAATATCTTTAGCGAGAACGGAAAAAGCTCCCACCGCCTCCACAGCAGCTTTAGCAGTAGAGATAGCTGCCTGTACGCCAGTGCTTGCTATCTCCACTGCTGCCATCAAGCCTTTTTCCATCAATCCCAAGGCAAAATCTAAGCCTTTCCCTAATAGGTTGAGCGCAACTTGTACGCCTTTTTTCAGGTTATTGGCGATCGCATTTACAGCATTTTCAGCAGTACGGACGATCGCTTTCATGGCATTGCGATAGCGCTCTCTCATTTCTGGGAAAGCTGCCAACATCACCTCACCGATCGCAATCAAAGCCTCGGACGCCAGCTTAATAATACCGACAATGACTTGACGCGCTGCTTCGATCGCAGCCGTTGCCAGTTTTTGCGCCCCTTCAATTGCGAATTTCACCGCAGCGCGGGCGGCTTCCATTGCC
>DATNQT010000234.1:0-2164 GCA_036703885.1 Candidatus Sericytochromatia bacterium | reverse complement strand
TGCTAAAGTTGGGTTACAGCTCCAGTAGGAATTGATCACAAATGCCATGACATCAGGAGTAATTTATCCTCATATTCAGAAAGCTGAAGGTCAACCCGCACGGCTACAGCGAATACCGCGTGTGCGTGTTGCTCAGATTATCATGGATTATTTGGCTTATGGTTGGTCAGTTGAAGAAATGTGCCGACAACATCCTTACCTGACACTATCAGAAGCTCATGCAGCGATGGTGTATTACTTTGATCGCCAAGATGAAATTGATAGTGAAATTCGCAGGGAATGGGAGCAAGCGCAACAGGCAAAATCTCAAGCATCACCTTCTCCTTTTTTTATGCGAATGAAGGCAAGAGGGTTGTTGTAAGTGTCAATTGCGCTTTACATGGATGTTCATGTACCTCAATCTATTACGGATCAATTGCGTCGTCGTGGTGTAGACGTTCTTACAGCAATTGAAGACGATTCAGCCGAGTTAGCTGATGAAGCACTTCTGGAACGTGCTAGTTCGTTGGAGCGAGTTTTATTTACTCAAGACATCCGCTTTAAAGCACTCGCTGAAGATTGGCAGCGTCACCAACGACCATTTGCTGGTTTGATATTTGGACATCAGTTAGGGGGTACGATTGGGCAGTTTGTGAAAGATTTGGAACTAATTGCTCTTGCCTCAGAACCTGATGAATGGCTGAATGTTGTTGAGTATCTGCCTTTTTAGGGCGATCGCACTTCAGGCATTATTCGGATGATGGACGGACTAAGCTGTATTGTCTGGTGGCAGGCGATCGCTCTTTGGTTGGTGCCAACGGCATCTGAACCTAAGTTCCGTAATTGATCTTGCTGAAGCTGGGTTACATCTTACCGACATAGCTTGGCTTGGTAAGACTCGTTACTTCTGCCCTCAGTGTTGTTAAAGTGAGATGGCTGGAGGCTCTTTTCAATGACTATTAGCAAAAGTCAATTCTACATCTCAAGAGAAGATTATCTAGAAGGAGAACGAGTCAGCCCCATCAAACATGAGTATAGGCGTGGACAAGTCTATGCAATGGTAGGGGCAAAGAAACCTCATATTGTTATTGCTGGCAACTTAGTCACGCTATTCAATAATCATCTAGATAACACCCCCTGCCTCGTTCTTAGTTCTGATATTAAAATCAGACTTGAGAAAGCGGACTGCTATTACTATCCTGATGTCGCGGTAACGTGTGATGAGCGAGATATAAACTCTACAGAAGACTTCATTGTCTATCCCATTTTGGTAATTGAGGTGCTATCTCCCTCAACAGCAGCATTTGACAGAGGGGAAAAATTTGCTGACTATCAAACGTCGCCATCCTTACGGGAATACGTATTAATTAATCAATCTCAGATGAGCGTTGAGTGTTTTCGCCTTTCTGAGTCAGGAAGTTGGATTTCTCAAATTTATGTACAGGGAGAGGAGGTTGACTTTGCTAGTATCGATTTTCGTTGTGATATTCCTTCGATCTATCGCAAAGTGCCGGGGGTTCTAAAAGATAATGATTCAGGGGCGAGCGCGCTTTAAGACTCGTTTAGAGCGATCGAAATAACCTTGATCTTCGTAACACGATGCATAGGTTTACTGGGTTTCTCAGTCGTTATCAGTTCCTCAGCATTCACCGACAAAGCTGCGGCAACATGAAGCGCATCTATGGCAGACAAACCCAACTGACAAGCTTCTTGAAAGGCATCTGCAATAACTGATTCCTCCGCTTTAGCCCAGTGAGTCACAGCCTCAAAAAATGCTTGATAAAAAGCGGCTTCAGCCGTTTTTTGGTTGTAAATTGCTTTGGGTAGAACTTCCAGCTTGACAAAAATGCTGGAGGCAAATTCTCGATTGGGGTCATCTAGAATTGCCATTGCTCTTGCAGCAACATCATTTTGCCCACGGGCTGCTGCAATTAATACACCTGTATCAATGAAAGTATGCTTCATGCAATGTTCTAATCGTTTTCGCCTCGACGTTCAGCCACTTCCCGATTAACTTCATCCCAATCTAGAAGGGGTTCACCCGTAGCAACAATCTGCTGACGAATTCGAGAGAGTTTCCTGCCTAAGGGGGTTTGCCCTACTTCTACTGTGTTAGCTGAGAGCAAACGCTTGTATTCAGCCATAGAAAGCATAACAACCTGAGGCTTCCCCTCAGATTCAATAA
>DATNQT010000233.1:0-4751 GCA_036703885.1 Candidatus Sericytochromatia bacterium | reverse complement strand
TTCCAGCCGTCCTCTGCTTGCTCTTTTCGGTAAGAGGGGCGGTAGTCAGCATAAAAACCGTGAGGTGTGTCGGGGTAAACAATAATTTCCGAACCACTACTCCCACCTTTGAGCGCTTCACGCATTTGATCTACTGTTGAGACAGGAATCCCATTATCACTAGCCCCGTAGAGTCCTAAGATGGGCACTTTCAACTCAGGGGCGATATCAATAGGATTTTTAGGAGTTAAGGGCTTAGACTCGCTCACCAATCGCCCGTACCAGGCAACTCCAGCTTTTACCTTAGGATTGTGGGCGGAATACAGCCAAGTAATTCGTCCACCCCAGCAAAATCCTGTGATTCCCATCTTGTCAGTGTTCCCTTTAGCTGACTTCTGCGCCCAAGCGACGGTTGCATCTAAGTCAGACATCACTTGAGCATCGGGAACTTTAGAGACAACCTTGGAGATGATTTCTTGAATATCGCTCATCTGGGAAACATCGCCTTGACGGGCGAATAGTTCAGGAGCGATCGCTAAATAGCCCAATTTTGCAAAGCGGCGACAGATATCCTGCATATGTTCGTGGACGCCAAAGATTTCCTGTACCACCAGCACTACTGGAAAGTTCTCGCCCGTCGCAGGCATTGCCCTATATGCCGGAATTTCCCCATCGGCTACGGGAATCTTCACCGCCCCTGCCACTAAACCTTTAGTATCCGTGGTAATAACTTCGGCAGAAATTGGGTGAACTGCCAGCGCAAACCCAGCCGCTAGTGTCGAGGTGATGATAAATTTTCGGCGAGTGAAATCACCCATTAGCTATTTTCTCCAAACACTTCAAAAATGATTTTAAGCGGACAACATGGACAGAGAGTAGGCATACTAAGATTAGCAGGTCATTCTAATCCTTTCCTTGGTAAAGACGATGGACGTTGATTTAACTGTCGCTATTCCTACCTACAATGGGGCAAGGCGTCTACCAGAAGTTTTAGAGCGACTGCAAGCCTTCTGCAACAACGATTTACCCACTGCCAGTGAGATTAAAGAATTTAGTTGGGAAGTCATAGTTGTTGACAACAATAGTACCGATGATACAGCAACGGTTGTTCGTGCCTATCAAGCCAATTGGTCTAAGGAACATCCCTTAAAGTATTGCTTTGAGCCTCAGCAGGGAGCAGCCTTTGCCCGACGCCGTGCCTTTAAGGAAGCTAGTGGTAAGCTAGTTGGTTTTCTGGATGACGATAATATACCCGCTCCTGACTGGATGGCAGCTGCCTATGCTTTTGCTCAAGAACACCCAGAAGTAGGTGCTTATGGCAGTCAAATCCACGGGGTTTTTGAAGTCACGCCTCCGGAAAATTTTCAGCGTATTGCTCCCTTTTTAGCGATTACGAATCGGGGTTCAAAACCATTGCGTTATGAGCCTCAAAAGAAAGTATTGCCACCGTCGGCGGGGTTGGTTGTGCGTAAACAAGCTTGGCTGGAAAGCGTGCCCAAAGAGCTACTTCTGACAGGGCGTACTCCTACCAGTATGGTGACTAGCGAAGACTTAGAAATGCTTTCTCACATCCAAGCCAAGGGTTGGGAAATCTGGTATAACCCTGCTATGCAAATAGATCACAAAATCCCCCACTGGCGTCTGGAACGCGAGTATCTAATTCCGTTCTTCCGAGGAATTGGCTTAAGTCGATATGTAACGCGGATGCTGAGTGTAAAACCCTGGCAGCGACCTGTGGCAACTGTTGCTTACATGACCAACGATTTACGAAAAATTACGTTTCACTTGCTCAGACATGGCGTTAAGGTTCAGTCCGATCTAATTGCCGCTTGCGAAATGGAGCTATTTATCAGTAGTTTAATCAGTCCTTTTTATCTCTGGAAGCATGGATACTTCGAGCGGAAAAATTAATAATTTTTTTGTATGGGGTACTGTCTAACAACAAATAACCAACAACGGCTTATGTCAGTTGACTTTACAGTGGCGATTCCTACCTATAACGGGGAAAATCGATTACCTAAGATTTTAGAACGGCTGCGATCGCAAATTGATGTAGACGATCTCAATTGGGAAGTTATTGTCATCGATAACAATAGTCAGGACAAAACAGCAAAAGTTGTTCGTGACTACCAAGCAGCTTGGTCTCGACCTTGGTCTTTAAAGTATTGTCTGGAACTGGAACAAGGAGCCGCTTTTGCACGCGCTAGAGCCGTTCTAGAAGCTAAAAGTGAATGGGTTGGTTTACTTGATGATGACAATTTACCCGCGCCTGATTGGGTGCGACAAGCCTATGCTTTTGGTCAAGTTCACCCCAAGGCAGGTGCTTACGCCAGTCAGATTCATGGTGAATTTGAAGTTGAACCCCCAGCAAACTTTGAGCGGATTGCTCCTTTTTTAGGAATTACGGAACGTGGGCAACAAGCCTATCTCTACAAACCGGGGAACCTGAATTTACCGCCAGGGGCTGGATTAGTTGTTCGCAAGCAAGCTTGGTGTGAGGCGGTTCCTAAACGTCCGGTTCTTAAGGGTAGACTGGGGCAGTCTTTGGTGGGTGGTGAAGATTTAGAGCCGTTGCTGCACCTCCACAAAGCCGATTGGGAAATTTGGTACAACCCAGCAATGCAGACTTACCACCAAATACCCCGTTGGCGATTGGAGAAAGATTATTTAATTAAGCTCTCCCGTGGTGTTGGGTTAAATAGTTGCTGTCTGCGGATGATTAGTATTCCTTTTTGGAAAAAGCCACTTGTTCTCTCAAGAACATTTTTGGGAAGTCTACGCCGAGTTTTACTACATTTTATTAATTATCAGAAAATCAAAATAGCGCAACGAAATGATTTAGAGTCTTTTGATGATTTAGCTTTGGCTTGCGAACTGGCGTTTCATTTGGGTTATTTATTCAGTCCTTTTTATTTTTTTAAGGTCAGTTTAGCCAAAAGAATTAGCACTGTCTCAACTGCACAAAATTCTTTTATTTAATCAGCATCATCTATCTGAATCAAGGTGAATTTTGGAAAGATTGGCTTGGCTGTGTTAAAGTAAGATTCTAAAACTCGATTGGCGATCACCAATCGAAGTCAGTATTTCTATACCTATACTATCCAACAAGTTTTTTTAATAAAAATTATTATTTTTGAAGGTCGAATTATATCTTTATAGCGATGGGAACAACAAAAGTATAAAAATTCTGACCTCATAACATATTTTAATAATAGGCTGACTAAACAATTTTAAAGACTCGATGAAGCCAACGAGACTTTGTTGCTCATTATCATCTGATTGTAATACTATGCAGATAGTGTATTACAAGTTGTACAAGTATCTTACGAGCTTGGCTATCTGTCAGAGTGACAGAATTCCGAAGATTTAGAAAGCTAGGAGCTTCACCAGTTGAGTTTGGTATACTACCTAGCTTATTGGAATATTTTGGCGAAGACAGGTACTAAATTATCTTTGCGAGGAGTTAATTGTGGCGTTTATCCGACTCGCAGATCTCATCATCAACATTGATTGCATTGCTGCTGTGAGATTTAGCACTTATAGCGGGTGCTGTGAGGGTAAAGATATCCCGATTGTGAATATCTGTCTAACGATACCAGAAGGTTCATTAGATGATGAAACTGAAGGTTGTCCTGAAAGATGTAAGTCTGAGGATTGCTCTCAAGGATGTAAATCTGTCGAGAAGCTAGAGTTTGAGAGCGATCTGGCGCTCACGGTATGGAATTACTTTAATCAGTCTGATGATGTGACGGTTTTGTTTGAGTAGGCTATGGCTTGGAATCTGAATCAAGGGTTGTCTCTAGCCCTTTAATTTTATTCTCTGCTCGGAGAATAAAATTAAAGTTTTCCTATCTCTCTTCCAGGCGCTCGCCCATAGGTGGAATTTTTATTTTTCAGTAGTTAAATCGCGAGATTGATACTCAGCTTCATAAAAGCGTATTACACTTTAAGTAAAAATGATAAGAAATTTGTTTAGATTTGTGAAGACTCGATAAAGCCTACTTGACTTTGTTGCTAACTACCCTACAACTGCTCTATGATATGTATTTGTAATACACGTTATACGCTTGTCTTACAGCATCGATCCTCTTAAAGGATAAAAGCATTGGGCTACGAGTTTTAGTCCTTTTGCTTCAGCTCTCCTACAGGTTGAGCACCACCAGGGTAATCTATCGGTCTCGCTTCAATCTTCATTCTTCCCCAATGTGGTGTTTTTTGGGTAAATAGCATTATGAGTTTCTCCAACTCAGAGAAAAAGTCCAGCAGTCTGAAAGCAACTAATTCTAATTCTGTATCTCGTGAGGAATTGCGAGAGTTTGACCTCAATAATCAACTTGCCAAACTGGCGCTCCCCTTAGCTCAAGCTTGGAAAGACAATCATCCGACTGCTCAACCAGCTTCCGAAGCTGATTTAGATGATTGCGTATTAGCTGTGGCAATTGAAATGGCAGTAGCTGGCGAGGCAGTTGGAGGCCCGATGGGGGCTTTAATTGCTGCTGGGGGTGGCGTTGCCGCTGCTAGTGTGGCTTGTAGACGAGTACTTTAAAAAGCTTTTTTCAGGGCGCGTACCTAGGGGATCTAAAATTTTTGACCCCTGTAACGCAGTGATAATCTGCTCTGGCTCAGTTTGTGCTGAGTTGGTTGTAGGATGCGCGTGATAAGTGTAACGCGGTTAACCTCTACCTAATATCTAAATTTTCTACACCCGACAAGTTGTGTCAGGTCTAGTTTCCTTATTGCTTGGGTGTGTTTTGCAATAGAGAAAAATCTGC
>DATNQT010000232.1:0-2488 GCA_036703885.1 Candidatus Sericytochromatia bacterium | reverse complement strand
GCTTGTTGAGGCAGAGTCTGCCTTAAGGTTCTACCAAGTATTTGAGAAATTTCATAGCCTGAACATAGAGTTAATAAAACTTAGGAAAAAGATTTGTATGACAACCGATGTTTCTACTGACCTCAAGAAGGGGGTTAATGGGTCGCTTTTAATGGGCATTCTCCTGACCGTTTTAGGGATTGTTGCGATCGCTCTACCTAATTTCTCTACCATCGTCGCTGAGACTTGGATTGCTTTGATTCTTGTCTCTGCGGGAGCTGCCAAGCTAGTTTATGCCTTTCAAACCCGCGATGAGGGAGGCTTCGTCTGGAAGCTATTGTTGAGCATCCTCTACATTGCAACGGGCGTGATGCTGTTTGTTTACCCTTTAACAGGCGTCCTCACGCTGACTTTGTTACTCGGTAGCTTTTTGCTGACGGAAGGTGTATTCGAGCTGATCTTGGCATTCCGGTTGCGTCCGCAACAGAACTGGACATGGGCACTGGGCAACGGTATCATTACCCTGCTGCTGGGCGCAATGATTGCGTTCCAGTGGCCCTTCAATGCACCTTGGCTAATCGGGACGCTAGTTGGTACCAGCGTTCTCTTCACTGGTATTTCCCGCGTGATGCTTTCGTTAAATGCCCGCTCTGCCCTGAATCATTCGGATCAAGCGGCTTGAGCCTAAAGTATTGTATTTTCTGCGATTAGTTTTGTCTCGTAAAGACGATTAGGTGCCAGGGGTTTGAACCCCTGATACCTAATCGTTGTAGTCCACTTTCGCTACGTTAACTGTCAGTCGCTAGTAGCCTAGACACTTCTGCGTGCATAAGCGCAATATCTGGATCACGTTGAATGGCTTGATAGTAACGTTGCTCTTGATTAGTCCCTTCTTCGGCAGGAGAAACCAAGGAACGGACTTCATCTAACAACTCATTGGCTCTATCCAGTGTTATTGGCTCTTTTGCACTCAGGGCTTCATCAATCTGAACGATAAATTGAGAGAACGGACGCAGCCAGCTAAACCATTCATCTTCAAGAACAAGCTGAAAAAATTGCCCGTTTGACTGAATGCGTCCGTGAAGCTGCTCGTAAACATCTCGTTCTGAGTTGAGTAGTACCTTATGAAGACGGAGCAATGCAGCACGTACCTCGCGCAGGCGTTGGAATGAAAGATCGAGAGGATGAGCTGAAGACATCGATAAGGATTGCGCTCGCTACTCTCTTCATCTTGTCATATTGATTCCACTCATCTGCGCGAAACGAACTGTATTTCATCTAACTGAGAATCGCTATGGTAGTTAAGCATTCTTAGTTACCAAGGATTGCCAATCATGGTAAACGATGCCCAGTAGTAGGGATGTTCGAGTTTTCGGTTTCCTAACTTGCTGAGTTCTGGTGGCAGAGACACAGACTTAGTACCAGTTATTAACTGACCCCCCGAAAGTTGCACCTGTCCCCTAATCATGGATATTTGTGCCTGTCGCAGTGCCTCCCCCTTAATCGGTGCTTGCTTCAGCTGCTGATACAACTGTGTCATTAAACCCAGAGTTCCTTCATCACTCACCGACCATAGGGAGGCGATCGCTGATTTCACCCCAGATTGTACGGCTAACCCTGCAAAGCCTAACTCAGCTTGCTCATCCCCTAAAGCTGTCCTACAGGCACTCAACACTAATAGCTCTACTGCTGGGTTATTCCAGCCTAATTGAGATAATTGATTCAGCCGCAGCTTAGTGTCCCAAAGTTCAATGTAAGAGTTGCTAGGTGCCCCCGGTTGGAAACTAGCATGAGTTGCTAAATGAATTATTCCAAAAGGTTTCTGCTTTTGTTGAGCTTTTAGGTTCTCCAGAGTAAAGGCATCATTGAGGAAAGACTTACCCTTCCACAGAGAAGGTGTAATTGTCGATAACTCCACAGGTACTGCTGGTAAGGGTCTGAGATCGGTAAATTTTGCCGAACCCATCGCCAAAACTTGTAAGTTTCTAACATCCTTGTATCGAGTGTCACTAAGACTGAGACTAGGCATCAAGCCGATACTATATTTCTCTATCAGGAACTGCTGACCATCATGAAAAGCAGCTATAGGCAAAGAGCGTAAACCACTATCCATGAGGAAGGTTAGATTTTGGATGCCTCGTGCTCTTAAATCATCTTCTAAGGGAGCTACCAGCCATTGATAAAGTTGTTTGGCTGGAGGTAGGTAGCCACGTCCACTTCTGACGTTAGTCACTCCAGAACGAAATTCATCAGCAACTTTGAAGACTTGCTCGCGAGTTGCGCCATTCACCCGCAGACGAATTGGTGAACCCTCAGATGTCACCATCAGCAATTCCAACTGATCTTGAGAATTTGGAACTTTAGAGATGGGATTTGGGTTTGAGGAGGGTGCGCCCATAGGCTTATCGCTTGTAACGCTTTGTGGCACAAATGTTACATACATCAGTGCTGGTTTAACCCCAGTAGCTTCCTCAACTTTGTGAAGAATTTCACGAGTCTGCTTTAAAGT
>DATNQT010000231.1:0-8499 GCA_036703885.1 Candidatus Sericytochromatia bacterium | reverse complement strand
GCTGGAAATAATAGGCACAACAGGCAAAAATCTAGACTCATGACATGAATGAAACGATTGGTTTTCCACTGCTGGATAAAATCTCGCCAATCGCCATTAAGTAATCCATAACTCAATAGAACTAGAGTCCCTAAAGTAATCGCAACACCAAGCCATCGCGAATCTACCAGCTTCAGGAAGATGCCTTTAGAGCCAATAAACTTTTGATTGGGTTCCCGTAGCGCCAAATAGGGCAACAAGGCAAACGCTCCCACGCCAAACGACCCTGCGACAAACAGCCATGCTGGGATTTTTTGCTCTCTACCATCGATAAACACCAAGCAGCCATAAATCATCGGCCAGATGCCCATGATGTTGAATAGAGACACAATTAGGGGGTTAATGCCTTCCCACTTACCAGTAGAAAGGTTTTTAATCAGTTCTAAGGTGTCAGGTTGGTTGGGAGGGGCAAGGAAAAACGCATAAACGACAACGCTCACCCAAAGTAACCAAAATCCAAGTTTTCTACTCATAACAAAGTGTTAAGCGATGTCTAACAACTACTTAATCCTCTCTTATTGCCCTGCAAAAAATTCTTTCAAGCGGGTTGACTCAATGCATCCGTCAAATAATCTGCGGCTGTTTCCACTAAAGCGATCGCATTTTCATAGATCATCCGGGTTGGTCCCAAAATTCCCACACTTCCCACTGGGACTTCACCCTGAGAATACGTTGCACAAACCAGCGCACAAGTCCGCATCGGTAAGAGAGGATTTTCCGAGCCAATTCGCACTTTGACTCGCTGCTTCGACGCCAGTGCATCTGGTAATTCAAAGATTACAGGCCAAAGCTGCTCCTGTTCTTCTTCCAAGAGATGTAAAAGCATCTGAACTTGCTGCAATTCAGAAAATTCTGGCTGACGCAACACCTCAGAGATACCGCGAATCATGATAGGTGTAGGAACAGGTGCTAGAGTACGGCGAGTCAACTCCGCTAGCAACGTTCTCAAAAAATCTGCATAGTGAGCAAATTCCCGGTCTAACTCACTCCAATCCAAAGTAGCCAGCTCACCGAGCGATCGCTCCCGCAGTTTACTATTCAGAAAGTTAGATAAGATCTGTAACTCTTGTTCAACAATCGACTCATCGATTTGAGCCTCATCCACTGCTTGGGGCAGTTCCATCAAAACCGACTGGGTTTCATAGGAATCTGTTACCACAATTAACATTACCCGTCCTGGATCTAGCCGCACTAACTGTAAATGCCGTAGGCGTGTGGTTCGAGTCTGAGGCATCGTAATTAACGCAATGTACCCACTGACAGCCGAAAGGATTTGTGCAGCGTGTCGCAGGAGTGCTTCAACACTGGCATCCTCACAATGGTCTATGAGTAAATGCTCAACTTTGCGTCCTATGGCATCGGCAGGTGTAATTAACCGATCAACATAAATTCGATAGCCAGAATCAGAAGGAACCCGTCCCGCAGACGTGTGAGGTTGATATAGCAACCCGGCTTTTTCCAAAACGCCCATACAAGAGCGAATGGTGGCAGGGCTGACACTGAGGTCATACTCTGTCGCCAAAGCTTTGGAACCCACAGGTTCTGCCGTCGCAATATAGTGACGGATGGTTGCCCGAAGAATCTGTTGTTGCCGCTTAGAAAGACTCACTTGTTGAGACATTTGTACAAAAGCCAATCTTAATCAGATTTTAAAGAAAAGCAAAAGTTTATTGAGTATTAGGTTTTATATACTAAAGTACCTACCGTGCCGACTCAAATCCGTACCAAGGAAGGCTTGAACTATGAAGATTCAGCAGAATTGGCGAGGCGAGACTCTACCTGCTTAAGAAGCCACTAACCCGATCGCCGCTGCCGAGGCGCAAGCAGATACTATAACCCTGTCTAATTGCCGTTGGATTTAAGATAACAGAAGAAACACAGGTAGTGTTTGCCGAGAGTGTTTAGCTAGACCCAAGAACGCCAGTACACGAACGTTGCAATTGAAAATTCCTCTTCCCCCACTAAGAGTGCGGGCACGGAGTCCCCGCCCTACTCCCCACTTTGAAGACTCAGTACTCAGCACTCAGCACTCAGCACTCAGCACTCAGCACTCAGCACTCAGCAATTAGTACCGAGGGATACTGCGATCAACGACGAGGGAGTAGGCATCGATGCCCCCGGCAATATTTTTGACATTCGTGAATCCCTGATTTACTAACCACTGACACATCTGAGCCGAACGGCTGCCATGATGACACAGGACGAGTGTTTCCGCGTGTGGCTCGAAGCGAGTTTGAATTTGACCCGACCACTCGGCGAATTCGCTCAAGGGGAGAATCTCGAAGCCTTCCAGATGAGCGATCGCCACTTCCTGATCTTCTCGCACATCGATCAGCTGAAGGCTCTCAGGAGACTCTGCCATCCGTTTAGCTAGTTCTTCAACACTAATTTGGGGAATGGGTTGACCGAAAGATGGATGCGCCATTGAATTATGTTTATTTCAAGAGAATTTGCAGCAACTGCCAACTAAAAGGTTGCAGTTTTAGTAAATAAAGACATCTTAATAGTTGGCAATGACTCACAGCTGAAATAATAATAGGCGTGGAATTGGTTATTTCTCACTCAATCCCCCTCAGACGCCGTCGGAATTCACCATGAAGCTACGCTCATTTTTTTATGCCCTGGCAGCAGGTGCCACTGTGCTGCTGTTAATTGCTGCTGGTGGCTTTTTCTGGTTAACGTCCCAAAGCCCACTCAATTTAGTTAAGGGCGGGGCAGTAACGAACCCAACTGCCACAATTTTTGTGCCGAAGCAGGCACCCATCGTAGCGTCCCTGCTGGTGAGTCCAGACCGCTTGGAGGCATTTCGGCAGTTGGTAGCACGTCCAGCTAATCGACGGCGATCGCGTGCCGAATTGAAGCAACTGGAAGATAGCCTGTTGGCAAAGCAAGGTATAGATTATAGGCGAGATATCCAACCCTGGTTAGGAGATGAAATCACAGTGGCGGTAACGTCCCTAGACTTTGACCGTAACCGCCAAAACGCCGTCCAGCCTGGGTACTTACTCGCCACTACAACAAAAAACCCAGAACGGGCACGGGAATTTTTACAACTGTTTTATTCCAAGCAGACGACTGCCGGAACAACGGATTTAGTCTTTGAAAAGTACAAAGGCGTCAACCTGATTTACAAGCGTCTCCAGCCAATCACAGGTTCTAAATCAAGTCAGATACCGGAAACGCTAACCAGTGCTGTAGTAGGCGATCGCTTTGTCTTGTTCGCCAATCATCCAAAAGTGCTGCGAGATGCGATTAACAATGTCCAAGCCTCTAACCTGAATTTGAGTAATGATCCGGTCTACCAGCAAAAGTTACAAAACTTGACTGAACCTCGAATTGGTCTAAGCTTTGTTAATGTTCCTTCCTTAGCCGCGTGGATTTCTAATCAGCCAGCACCGGAGCGAGATACATTACAGGGTTCGGAAACATTAGCGATCGCTCTTTCGTTAAATCGTTTAGGGTTACTTGCCCAAAGCGCTTTACTTTCAACACAGCCGAGTCAAGAAACTCTAGAACCCACTC
This sequence comes from Candidatus Sericytochromatia bacterium, assembly GCA_036703885.1. GTDB lineage: Bacteria > Cyanobacteriota > Cyanobacteriia > Cyanobacteriales > Coleofasciculaceae > CADCTM01. The sequence continues at coordinate 4,938 of DATNQT010000231.1, read as the reverse complement.
TTTCTAAACCCGTGGAGGCTCTACAGTACATTCCCGCTAAAAGTATCTTAGCGATCGCTGGGACTGACTTGAACCAACTCATGCTTCGCCTCTCAACAGGTACAGCAAACGATGACACACTTAAACCGCTGCTTGACAATGCGATCGCGAGTTTACAGTCACGCTGGGATATCCAACTGCCAGAGGAAATCTTCAGTTGGGTGCAAGGAGAATACGCCCTCTCAGCACTGCCGCGTCCAGATCGAGAAAATCCCGATTGGATTTTTGTAGCACAGAAAGTAGCTGGGTCAACCGCTGAAGCGTCAATCGAGCATCTAGACACTGTTGCCAAAGACAGGGGCTTCAGCGTCGGAAATCTGCCTCTGAGGGACAAACAGATTACAGCTTGGACAAAACTGGTAACATCTGCTACTCCAGTCGCTGGAAAAAATGACACGATGATGCGGTTAGAGGCACAAGTTCGGGGTGTCCATGCTTCTGTAGGAGATTATGAGATTTTTACCAGTTCGATTGAGGCAATGGATGAAGCGTTAGAGGGACTGGACAATTCTTTAGTGAAGAGTGACAACTTCAAAGAAGCGATCGCACCCTTGCCCGAACAAAATGATGGCTATCTGTATCTAGACTGGGCAAGGGGTGAATCGTTCATCAAAAGTCAGGTGCCCCTTGTCCGAGTTGTAGAACTGGTAGGGAAACCATTATTTGACCATTTGCGATCGCTGAGTATTAGCAGCTACGGTATTGATAGTGGCGTCCAACGGAGCAAGCTCTTCTTCCGGTTAGATAATGCGGAGCAATCATAACTCGTACCCCTGGGGTTACTCATTATCTTCTCACTCAGCACGGGCTACGCCTCGCTACGCACTCAGCACTCAGCACTTTCAAGTTAGAGCTTAATGGAACCCACAAAAAGACCGAGAGTAAAAATTTGCTGTATTGGCAATGTTGAAGAAGCTAAACTGGCGATTGATTATGGAGCCTCAGCACTAGGTTTAGTCTCAGAGATGCCTAGCGGACCTGGTATGGTTTCCGAAGGTTTGATTGCTCAAGTAGCCTCCCTCGTACCACCTGCGGTATCGTCGTTTTTGCTAACCAGTAAAGTCGATACTTTAGCCATCATCGCGCAGCAACGACGCTTAGGCGTAAGTACGATTCAAATTTGCGATCGCCTGCATTCGGGGACTCACGATGATTTACGTCAAGCCTTACCAGGAATTGCGATCGTCCAAGTGCTGCACATTACGGGTTCAGAATCCATCGAAGAGGCAGTTTCTATTGCTCCCCACGTCCACGGAATTTTATTAGATTCTGGAAATCAGTCCCTAGCGACTAAAGAACTTGGTGGTACAGGGCGAATTCACAATTGGGAGATTAGTAGACGCATCCGGGAGTTAGTAGATGTGCCAGTTTTCCTTGCAGGAGGACTCACTCCAGAGAATGTTACCACTGCCATCGAGCAGGTAGAACCTTTTGGTGTCGATGTTTGCAGTGGTGTTCGCACTGATGGAAAACTTGATGAGATGAAGCTATCTCGATTCTTCGAGAAAGTTTCAGGTTTTAGGTTTTAGGTTTTACGTTTTCTGGATCTGGATAAATTTCTACCTAACCCCTAACACCTAGAGGCGCGAGCGATATGGATTGAAGGTGGATGGCATCCACCAACGGATGACTAAACTGATAGATGGAAGCGATCACATTTCTACTTCCCAGGTTCAAAAGTGCGATCACCCCTCTGCTTGCTGCTATCTCAGCAATAGTAATAACTATCGATTTCCGATAGTCCGTGGATCGAAATTTCCCAATGGATGAAAAGGGTAGAGGCTTCCATGTATTTGTCTCAGTTTAGCTGCTCCCTGATCTACGCAGACTCGAATAGTTTCAATGTCTTTTACCCCAAGCGGACGCAATAATTGCTGTGCGTATTTAGCACGAGATGCCTCTAACAAGTACCTTGGTGCCTGAGTCATCTCCGAAGTACTCCAAGCTTTCCAGCTCCATAATTGACCTACTTCTGCTGCTTGAAATGCTCGTAAAAACAGAAAAAAGTCGGCATCCATAAATTGCTGCATTGGGATTAATTTTCCAAGATCTCCCTTAGAATGACGCTCATTTAAAATATCTATATGTTTATCAAGTTTCAATAACTCGGCAGACTGAGATACATAGGTAAATGGCATAACCATAGGTTCATATCCGTATGAACCTATTCTAGGATTATCAATATAGATGTCTTCTTCTAGGAGATCTGCAATTAATTCCCAGCGGCTTTCTCGAATAAGGAATGAGAACAATGTCACAAAGAGTTCGTAACCAATGAACTTATAAAAGTCGAAATAACGTGTCTCAATGTGACCTGAAAAATTGCGTGGAGGATTGTAATGTTCGACAATATCTCTAAAACCTCTGTATACGGCAAAAGCTGCATTAGAGGTGTTCATCGTCGCAATCGCCTCCGAAAGATAAGCAAACTCCAGGATTAGTTCCTTTGTTTGCTCAATTGCCGGAATGAGCAATCTATTGAGCGCACCTTCCCTTGAGGAGTTTGGAGCTAGTACGTCAAGCTCATCTGTTAACCATGTCATGAAGCGACGGACTACAGATACTTGATTAGGCTGAGAATTTTCGACTGCTAATCTCGCCTGTTCGCCGATGGGTAGAGGCTGGATAACTTCCCCAGGCGTTTGCACGTCCAGTCCTTCCAAGATAGTACGAAGCGCTGCTGTAAAGTCTACTTCCAGCTTCTTACGCTCTGTGGCTCGCTCCTCAATCTCTTGAGGCATATAGTAGGCGAGCGCTCGTCTCATACGGAGGTCGAATGGCAGTTCTTCTGGCTTGCCAAAAGCTGTATTCATCACCAGGATGATCTTTTGCCATCCCAAAGCCTTTATTGCATATCCCAGTTCAATTAAGACATTGGGATTCGGAGTGGGTCGAGACGGAGCATTTTGATTAATAATAGAAACGTCACATATGAAGACCTGAGTCTGTTCGATTTTGTCAAAGATTGTATGAGCAATATCAGGTGAGCCAGGTACATCCTTTGTATCACGGTCAATAACTGGCTCTACCTTTATGGAGTCATCATTGCGGATGGATTTTGCAGCATTCTCAAGAGCTTTCTCAATAAATCCACGATTGGTAGCGTTCGCTAAGTCTGACTGCCAAGAGTAGAATATTTTACAGTTCATGATTCATACTTATTCGTTAAATAATTCTATTGTCACATAAGGTTAGATTGTCTAACGTACTCAGACTAGATTGGCAGGGTTAATACTGGAACTGGTTTTTGCATATCTTTATGCCTAACAAAAGAAAAGGGCTTATTTAACCTCGTTTCTATAAATGACCTTGTGAATGCTGTACCAACTTCTACTTGCTCCTGTAACAAGTCTGATAGTTCCAGACGACCATTTAGAAGCTCTTCAAGAAGAGGCAAGAAGTGCAACAAGGTATCATGTATCTCTGGATCAACTGAACTGCCACGTATTAAATCCACCCCAATTTCATATCTTGTTTTCTCAAATATTTCGGTATCGCGGCGTAGTTGCTCTGCCACCCATTCAAAGTCTTTTCTTAAGTCAAAGTAGACCACTGGAACTTCATACTCTTTCTTCTCTCTAATTTTTTGAAGTACATTCTTCCCATTGATACTTACTTTAATTTGAAGCCCAGCTCGATGATAACCACTGCTACCGCCTCCCGTCATTGACAATTCTTCCTTTAATTTATCTTCTAATTTATCTTTTCTAAGCCAAATAATATCGCGCTGAGTATCATTGGGACTGTATTTTGTTCTGTAAAGTGGGTTTCTTTCGGTAAAGCTAAGACCTGTTGCAATGGCTACATAATTATCAATGATTTCTACAGCACGTCCAGTTTTATGTTGACTACGACGAGCATACTTTCCCCAGAGACGGTTTTTTTCAGGATATCGATAACATCGCTCTACAATCAATGCTTCAGCCAGATAACCCAGTAAACGTAAACTCCAAGAGAAAACATCATTACTTCTACCAGCTTTCTCGTTACGCCGTCGCCTCTGTTTTTCAAAATTTTTATTGTAATCAAGGTAAAGTTTCAGTTTTTGCTCATCGACAGATACAATTCCCAAATAATGCTCAAGTAAATGGAGAAGTTCAGCTCCTTTGGCTGCTCTAATAATGTTTATAGATGGTTTCTCGTATAAAAACTCATTTAAAGGCTGAGTATAACGGGAGTCAACTGAACCATCTGGAAGTTCAAAAGCTACAACAAGTTTGCTACCGTCCATCATAGTTAGTATTAATAAACTCGGAAATACAATTTACAGTATCCCCCCACCTAGTTGTAAAGCAGGTAGGGGCATACTAACCAGCTTAATGCACTAACTTGATCGCACGCTTCGTCAATGCCTCAGCCGTCAACCATTCAACGCCATCAACTCCCTAAGCACTGGCAGTAGTTCTCGCCGCTTCCAAGCAAACGTATCCCACTTGCAGCTACTCCACAGAATTATAGGTTTCAGCATCGCAGAAGCACCTCTCGTCGCTCCAATCCGTGCGTCCTCGTTCGGAGTTGGTTATGTCCTTAGCAGAAAATATTAATACTCATCTATCTTCCTTACTGTCGAATGCCAGAGAGAAACTCTGTCATCGCCTCAAGCTGGGAAGGCATTAACACACAGCGTACCAGCAAGCCTAAATCTAAATTTGGCAGAAACTCACTACGAGAAATAGGTTCATAGTCTTCTCCACGAAAACGATAGAGAGAAAGCTTGTTATTTTTCCAAAACCAAACTTCAACAATCTTAAATCGCTTGTATCGTTCTAGTTTTTTAGTATCGCCACTTGTAAAAGCTACTTCAATAGCCAGATCGGGATGCTCTTTTCTTTCTCCTATGTAATAGGACTGATCTGGCTCAAATGAAGTCCCTTTAACTTCTGACTCGCGAGTTGCACT
>DATNQT010000230.1:0-2767 GCA_036703885.1 Candidatus Sericytochromatia bacterium | reverse complement strand
CATAAAGGCGGGAGGATTGAGCAGCTGATTCAAAATGCGGGGTGTAAACTGCTGTACCTACCACCCTATTCACCAGACCTCAACAAGATTGAAAAATGTTGGTCTTGGCTCAAGAGTCAGATTCGCAAACACCTCGCTCAGGCAAGATTGCTTACGAGATGCGATCGAAAATGTATTGCGTCTTTCGTCCTAACCGCCTTGGCGATTGCTATACAACCTTACTTGCCGTGTAGCGGTTAGCCGCAAGAATATGTCAAATTCAGATCTTGCACCATTGTCAATAAAGCTTTTGGGTGTAGGGTAGGCACTGCACACCAACGCTAGAATCAGCTTTTCAAGTTCTAGTAGACAGTGCCTACCCTACGGTTATTAAGAATGGTGCAAGATGTCAGTCAAAGCCAATTGCCTACCATCACAAAGGGTGCCCAGTAATAGGGGTGAGCGAACTCCTTATTCTGCAAAATCGTCAGTTGGGCACGGCGCAGGGCTTCAGCTTTTGTTGCTTGGTTTTTGGCTAACTCCTCATAAAATGTAGTCATTAGCATCGCTGTGGCTTCGTCACTGACGACCCATAGCGATGCTAACGTACTGCGTGCCCCTGCCCGCACGGCAACCCCTGCCAATCCTAGAGCCGCCATCTCATCACCCTTGGCGGTTTGGCAAGCACTGAGGACGAGTAATTCAATCGGACGTGTCCTAGTTCCCTGTTGAGTGCGCAGGAGGTCACCGAAATTCTTAGCGCTAATCGGGTTATCCCAGGTAAGGATATAGGTATCACTGGCTCTAGAACTAAACTGACCGTGAGTCGCTAAGTGAACGATTGGGAAAGAAAATGACTCGATCGCCTGCTGGAAGTTTACCGAGGTGAACGAATCATTCAGTACAATCTTGCTCTCGACTTCAGCTTTGATGCGCTCCAATTCCAACTGGACGTTCGGGAGGGGTTGAAAACCTTGGCGAGCTTCACTTAGTCCGAAGGCGAGAACTCTAAGCTTTTCCTGTGCCAGAGGTTGGGGGTTTACTAATTGCAGACCAGGCGCGATCGCCACACTATACTTCTCAATGAGATAGTGTTCACCATCATGCAAGGCTGAAAGTGGGATGTTCCGGATAGCTCCGTCGGGGACAAAGACCAAGCTTTTCACGCCACTCGCTGCTAGTTCGGCTTCAACGGGGCGGATTAACCAGTTGTACGCTTGTTGCGAGGGTTCTAAAAAGTGTTTTAAAGACAATCGGCGGCGGAGGATAGTAGCAGCATCCGGCAAACTATTAAGAGTCTGCTCGATTTGTCCCTTAGGCAAGGAAGTAGTGTATTGACGCAGGGGTTGCCCCGGTAGTGCAAGAATGACCTCCAAGCGATCGCTCAAAATAATTGGATAAAAAACTGCGGCTGTCCGGTCAATCTGGTCGATTTGGATTGGTTTGGCATTTAGGCAAGCCTCCTGAAAGAAGTTGTCCAACTCTGCCAATTGCAAGGATTCAATGACTTCCCGTGCTTTAATCAGGTTAGATTGTTCCGATGCCGTACCTGGTAGCAACAGTAGCCCGACTAGCTCTCGGTAAACGGGTTCTACACTCTCTCGGAAAGAAAACTGGATGTCTGAGCTAACGGCGACTAAATCGCTACGTAGCGACTGGAGGGTACTGACGGCTTGAGAGTAAGCGGCGATCGCTCCTTCTCGATTTCCTTCTTCTTTGAGAATCCTTCCGAGTTGCCATTGCCAGCGATAGGAAATATCAGAAGCATTCATGCCTTGCGCCAAAAGGAGGGCTTTCTCAGTCAATTTTCGGGCAGGGTTCCACTGTTTGTTCTGCTCGTACAGCCCACCAAAATTTCCTAGAGCATAAGCTAATGTTCTTTTATCTTCCAAACTCTGAGCCTGTTGAACTGCGGTTGCCAAGAGCTGGGCAATTTCAGAGGAACTTTGGGAGGAAGATTTTTCCTGTCTGGCAATCTTCATCAGGCTCTGAGCTAAATTAATCCGAGCATTAACGGATGTCCGAGAGAGAGGTAACTGGGTCAAGTTTGACTGGATTTGAGGTACCAAGGCAAGAGTCTTTGACCATTCTTTCTGGTCTACTAAAAGACTCAGTTGATTCACTTGTGCTTGAATCTGAAGATTGGGTGAGGGAGATTCTGCTGCGGCACGTTGATAGAAATCCAGGGCAGCTACCGATTGTTTTTGTAATCTGGCTGTGTTACCCAAACTTAGGAGCGTCGAGGCTATAGACTCAGGCACTGGCAATTTTTGGGCAATTGCTAAACTTTGCTCCAAGACTTTCTGGGCTTGATTCAATTCACCCACTGCCTGCAAAGCATCCCCCAAACCCTTAAGTTCTTTAGCTTTGAGCAGAGTATCTGGCTGTTCTTGGAAGGTAGCATTGACCTGCTTTAAGGTCTCAAGAGCCTCACGATATAGCCCTAGTCGTCGCTGAGCTTGAGTTTTGTTAATCTGGCTTCTGTTTAGCCCGCTTACATCTCCAAGTTGTTTATAGGTGTTGGCGGCTTTTTGCCAAGTTTTCAGGGCTTGTTCTGATTCACCAACAGAGAGTTGCAATTTGCCTTGGACTTCTAGGGCTTCAGCTAGGAGTTTTGTTCGTTCTCTACTCTCCAACTGTCCTTGAAGGCGTTTGAGACTATCTGTAATCGCCTCTGTTGCTGTTTTCCACTCTCCAGTTTGCTGGTAAATTAACGATAGATTCCTCGAAATCCTCGCCTGACCGAGTTCATCTCCTTTAGCTGCATAATCACTACCAAGCTGCTTCA
>DATNQT010000229.1:0-11530 GCA_036703885.1 Candidatus Sericytochromatia bacterium | reverse complement strand
ATTTATAACGTTTCAGTTTCAAAAAATGTCAGTAATTTCAAAACCTTCCCTTCGAGAACAACAACACCCTTTAATTCACCAACTCGCTGACTGCATTGAGGCGACTTGGCATCGCTACCTCGACCTCTCACCCTACGAGTTGCCTGCTGAATTGGGGTATGTGGAAGGAAGATTGGAAGGCGAAAAACTTACTATTGAAAACCGCTGCTATCAGACGCCCCAGTTTCGGAAAATGCACCTAGAACTGGCAAAAGTTGGCAATATGCTTGATATTTTGCACTGCGTAATGTTTCCGCGTCCAGAATATGCTTTGCCAATGTTTGGTTGTGACTTGGTAGGAGGGCGGGGACAAATCAGTGCGGCGATCGCAGATCTATCTCCACTCAACCGCGATCGCACTTTACCCGACACCTATCGCGATCGCTTGCAGGCACTACCTCCGCCTCAGTTTTCCCAACCCCGCGACCTTCCCGAATGGGGCGATATTTTTTCAGAATTTTGCATATTTATTAGACCCGGTAATCCTGAAGAAGAAACCCAGTTCCTCTCGCGGGTGGAGGAGTTTCTGCAAATTCACTGTAGTAATGCGGTGAATGCTTTACCTGTCTCTACAGAAGAACAAGCAGACATTCTTGCAGGGCAACACTATTACTGCACCAAACAGCAGCAGAACGACAAAACTCGTCGTGTACTAGAAAAAGCTTTTGGCGTTGATTGGGCAGAACATTACATGAGTTCAGTATTGTTTGACTTGCCAACGCCTTCCTAGAGGGAGTGCGGAGTGAGCAGCCAGCAGTGAAGACTCCCATGAGCAGTTTCGCATAATGAAGAATGAAAATTTCTCTTACCCCATTCCCCACTCCCCACTCCCAATTCTCTACTCCCTATTTTGTACATAGAGCGCACTTCAACTCTGTCTTTCCAACTCTCAAACTGGCATCTACCCCTATTAGTTCTCAAGATGGATGTGTTAAAGCTAAAAAAGATTTAAATCATCTATCTTAGAATCATGGGGCACCAACCAGGGACAAAAGATCAGCTATTTTCAAAACTGGTAATGCGTTGGGCGATCGCGCTTGCTGTTGCTGGAGCGATCGCTACTGGAATTACGGCTTTTTATAGCATTAACATAGCTAGCCAGCGATCGACTAACAGAATTCTTCCAGCCTCCAATGAAACAGCTCCAGTTCGAGGGATTACAGCTTTAGGACGCCTAGAACCCGACGGGGAAGTACTTCGACTGTCTGCTGCTACCTCGCTTCAGGGAGCAAGGGTGGCTCAAGTCTTGGTGACTCAAGGCGATCAAGTTCGTGCCGAGCAAGTGATTGCTGTACTCGATAATAGCAAGCGCTTGGAAGCGGCTTATGAGCGTGCCAAAAAACAAGTTGACGTTGCCCAAGCGAATCTCGAACGAGTCAGAGCTGGTGCAAAAACCGGAGTAATTGGCGCTCAGGAAGCCACCAAAAAGCGTTTAGAAGCGGAATTGAATGGAGAAAAGGACGCTCAACAGACAAAAATTGATGGTTTGCAAATTCAGATTGCTGAGACAGAGAAAGCTCAAGACGCTATAGTTAACCGACTACAAGCAGAGCTAAATACAATTGAAAAAGATTTTGAAGAACGCTATCAAGGATTAGGAAAAAGTGGAGCAATTTCCAACTCAGAATTGGATATCCGAAAATTGAATGTAGAAACGACTAGACAGCGAGTTAAAGAAGCCGAAGCTAATCGGCAACAGATATTAGCCAGCCTGAGAGATCAACTCGTCTCCGCCAAATTGAACCGTGACAAAACTGTCGCTGTCCTCGACCAACAAATTAATGAGGCGAAAGCTAATTTAGAGCAGATTAAAGAAGTTCGTCCCGTCGATATTCAACAAGCTAAAGCTGAGGTGGAAAGTGCCCAAGCCGCAGCAGAACAAGCCAAGGTAGACTTGGAATTAGCTTATGTGCGCGCTCCGGCGGCTGGTCGTATTTTGAAAATCCATACCCGCGCTGGAGAAACAGTTGATGAAAAGCAGGGAATTGCCGAATTAGGAAAAACTGACGAGATGATAGTAGTCGCTGAAATCTATGAAAGCGATATTGGCAAAGTACGTTTAGGTCAACGGGTTAGCATGACTAGCGAAAGCAAAGCGTTTGACGGTGAACTTCGAGGCAGTGTCAACGAAATTGGACTAAAAATTGGCAAAAAGGATATTCTGAGTACTGACCCTGCTGCTGCTGTTGATGCCAGAGTTGTAGAAGTCAATATTCGTCTGAATCCAGAAGATAGCAAGCGTGTTGCTGGTTTAACTTACTCCAAAGTCATTGTAGAAATCTTGCTATAGCTATCAGTTTGTTAAAGAGTAGACACTTGGGATAGAGCGATGAAAATACCTCTAGCATGGTTACAACTCAGTCGGGAAAAAATGCGCTTATTTGTAGCGCTTGCCGGAATTGGCTTTGCCGATATTCTGATGTTCATGCAATTGGGTTTTCGGGATGCACTTTTTGATAGTGCAGTGACTTTGCATAAAAACTTACAGGGTGACATTTTTCTCATTAGCCCACAGTCCACGGCGATTATCGCCATGAAAAGTTTTCCTAGCCGGCGTTTATACCAAACACTTGGTTTTAACGGGGTTAAATCAGTTAGTTCGGTGTATATAGATTTTGGTTTGTGGAAAAACCCTGAAAATCGGCAAACGCGGAGTATCTTGGTTCTGGGTTTCAATCCTGCTGATAGTGTTTTGGATTTACCTCAAGTAAAAGACAATCTAGAGGCAATTAAATTGTCTGATGTAGTGTTGTTTGATGATGCCTCTAGACCAGAGTTTGGTCCGATCGCCCAGGAATTTAAGCAGGGAAAAGATATTACAACGGAAGTGGCATCCCGTCGCATTCGAGTTGGGGGTTTATTTACTCTGGGTGCTTCTTTCGGTGCAGATGGAAATATGATCACTAGCGATTTAAATTTTTTACGCCTGTTTACTAAGCGGCAAGAAGGATTGATTGATATTGGAATTGTTAAATTGCAACCAGAGACTAATGTTGATGAAGTTATCAAAAATTTGAAACAGCGCCTGCCGAAGGATGTAAAGATTTTTTCCAAAGAAGAATTCATCGCGTTTGAAAAAAATTACTGGCAAACCGGAACAGCGATTGGATTTATTTTTGCTCTCGGCACGACAATGGGGTTCATCGTTGGCATAGTAATTGTTTATCAAATTCTCTATACAGATGTAACAGATCATTTGCCAGAATATGCCACCCTCAAAGCAATGGGCTACAAAAATGGCTATCTCTTGATGGTGGTATTTCAAGAAGCAATTATTCTTTCGATTTTAGGTTATTTCCCTGGCTTTGCTCTAGCTACGGGACTATATACCTTGACCAGAAGTGCCACAAATCTGCCAATGATCATGACTCTTTCGAGAGCAACGATCGTCTTAATCCTGACAATTATTATGTGTTGTGTTTCTGGAGCGATCGCAGTTCGGAAGCTACAGGCGGCAGATCCCGCTGATATTTTTTAGGTTTGTTAAGATCCTGACAATCTAGTTTAGTTAAAAAACTTTAACCCAAAATCAATATTATGCCCCTCAAAAGAGAAACGTCGCTAACATATAAGCCTTTAACTCAACAGACGCCTGAGTCAGTCATAGCCATCAGAAATCTCAACCACTACTACGGTCAAGGTGCTTTACGAAAACAAATTTTGTTTGATATCAACTTGGAAATCCAGCCGGGAGAGATTGTATTGATGACGGGACCGTCTGGCTCAGGGAAAACGACGTTATTAACTCTAATGGGAGGATTGCGCTCGCCTCAAGAAGGTAGTCTCAAAGTCTTGGGACAAGAACTCCGGGGAGCTTCAACAAACAAATTAGTAGAAGTGCGTCGCGATATTGGCTATATTTTTCAAGCTCACAACTTGCTCAAATGCCTCACAGCCCGTCAAAACGTGCAAATGTCCCTGGAACTACACCCTGAATATTCTCCACAAGAATCGGCAGCTAAGGCCGCCGCCATGCTGAAAGCCGTAGGTTTGGGCGAACGGGTGAATTACTACCCTGACAACCTTTCTGGCGGACAAAAACAGCGAGTTGCGATCGCACGGGCGCTTGTGAGTCATCCTAAATTAGTATTAGCCGATGAACCAACCGCAGCACTCGATAGTAAATCGGGCCGCGACGTTGTGGAGTTAATGCAGCGCCTTGCCAAGGAACAGGGATGTACGATCTTAATGGTTACCCACGACAACCGGATTTTGGATATCGCTGACCGCATTGTTCATATGGAAGATGGTCACTTGAGGCGAGATGCCGCCCTGGATTGAAAGTGCTAAAGGCTGAGTGAGGAAACAAACCTTCATTACTTCGTTGTCTTTTTTAGCTCTCTTAATTAGCGTTAGCGACATAAGGAACGTCGGCGTCAGCCTAGTTAATGGAGACTAATTAGACGTAATCTTACTGCACACCTGCTCGTTTTGTTCTTAAGGTAACGTTGACTCCTTCACTGGATTGCTGAAGTACCAGCAAAGGAGTCGGCTTGGCTTTTTGATCCCAGCGAATTGCCACAATGCGTCCTTGAATCGTCGGTTGCCAGGTTTCCTGGTCTTCTTTTGGATTAAGAAACGTTTCAATACAGTCAATAATCTGACCGATTGTTGCAGAAGTCGCCTGAGTAGGTAATTTTATCAAGACAATTTGAATGCGGAAAAGTACTCGCATCGTGCGCTTTCCTCCGCTTTCTGTCTCGTACATTACATCAAAGGTTTCATCGACTTGACGCCCTGTAGAACTAGCAATACCGATCGCGCTTTGATTCCCCTGAGTGGGTCGAAGCGCGACACTAATTAACTGTTTAACTTTAATTTTGATTTGGTTGACAACGGCAAAGTGAAATACCTCTTCGTCCATACGCATTCTGAGGTAATCTAAGTTAAATTCCCGCGAGTGAACTAAATCCGGATTGGCTTCCATTTTTCGGATAGTGTTTAGAGCAAGCTTTAATTTTTTTTGCAGATCGGAGGTTTTAAACTGCTCAAATTTAAGCTTCTTCGCCATATCGTCTAGTTGAAGCTTGCCATACACGACTAAACCAATAACCACTAAGATTAGTCCAATGGAAACAAACATCCAGACTTGCCCAGAGGAATCAGATTCGCCAGCAGTTACGGATGAAGTTGGCGGCTTAACAGGAGCTTGAGCTAATACGGATTCTATAAGGCTCTGAGAGGTGGACATAATCACTCCTGGCTAGAACTTGATATCTTTATTTCTTACGTACACTTTTAAAGAGTGCATTCGGCTTCCTTGGAGTTAAGGAAAGCAAGGGATGAGTAAGGCAAGAGTTAACAGTTGACCTTCGATTGCCAACAGTCTTAAATTAGACGCTATCTCACGATGAACTAGTGCTTACTACAATGCCCTAACTTAGTTTAGCCACCGTGCCCGGTAGCTTCTTGCATCAATGTGACATAAGTTGGGAAAGTTAATGAAGCGAGCTAAACCACCGGGCCACCAAGGGTCGAGAGTCCAGTAAAGTTGATTACCAGTCAACCCTTCGCAGACAAAGTCTATTGCATCGCCTATAAGATGGCGACTATCACTTGTCCCACCGACGGCACTATTAATACTGGGGGAACGAGACCAGCTAGTAATCATAAAAGGTCGCCCGATGCGATCGCGTGCTTGCTGTACCAGTCTCGCTATACGAACAATTGCATCAACCGTTGCTTGGTTGGGAGGCATCAGCATTCCGCCATTCGTTGCTTCTGCCCAGGTAAAGTTTCCATCGGGAACGATTGAGGTAAATAGCTGAATATTGTCAGGCGTCCAATTTATAGGACGTTTAGGAATTGCGCTCGGTAGCGGTTTGGGCGGTGCTTCTTTAGGATGGTAACGGGCTTGATTCAGGCATTTTTGGTCTTCCATTAAGCTAGCAATAGCTTGATTTCTCGTAGGCAGATCGTGCCAGAGTTGCACGAGGCGGATTAAGGCGTCCCGTTGGTAGTCGCGTTCTTGATATTCTCCTGGCAAGCGTCGTACAAAGGCTAGGAGTTCTCGATCCAGTTGTGTTGCTAGGTTGACCATTGCGGTTTTGTCAGTGGTGCTGCGATCGAGTAGTTCGGGAGCGATCCCAAGTGCGAACAGGGTAGCGGCGCGGGAATCAAGTTTGCGCCAGAGTCGAAATGCCTCTGTGAGGGCGTTGCGTTGGCTACCTCGTCCCTGGTAGGAGTCCCGAAGGCGCTGGACAAAGGCAATTAATGCTGAATCGATAACGCTGAGGCTTTCCTGTGGAGAGGTGTTTGTTTGCAGTGAAGCGATCGCTTCTTCCCGCGTTCTTAACTGACGCCACAGTTGAATCATGCGTACCAGCGCCTCCCTAGCTTTAGGATATCCCCTATATTTAGCCGAAAGCTGTTGCACGAATTGCTTGAGAGGAACATCCAGTACTGACTCATCTTCACTCGCTGCGGTAACTTTGTCATCCGGTAATAAGGAAGCGATCGCAGCTTCCTTGGTATCCAGTCCCCGCCAGATAGGCACCCCTTCGAGCAATGCATCTGGCTTGGCAGGAGAAATACCTAAGCCAGTTTGTCCATCTGAAAGGGACGGTGATGAATGGATTTGATAGAGTGCTGCCAGAATCGGCTTATGAATGCCAGTGCGTTCGGATTCCAAGAGATAGTAATAGTTACGTTGATCTGGAGAGAGTGTTGCCATTGCAAATTATAAGAATTTTACCGACGCACCCATTACAGAATAATCTTTGACGTAGTTCACCCCTAGCCCAACGGGTAGACCGGAGCTTTAGTGAGGAGATTATCTATAATCTAAGAGATTATGGCTTTTACACCAATAAAACAGGCAATTACTACCGATCGCTTTAAAAATCTTCGTCTAATTGCCACAGACATGGATGGCACCCTAACGCAGCAGGGCAAGTTTACCGCTAATTTGCTTCATGCCTTTGAGGATTTAATCGCCGCCGATATCCCAGTACTCATTGTTACAGGGCGTTCAGCGGGTTGGGTAAGTGGACTGGTGACTTACTTGCCAGTAGCAGGAGCGATCGCAGAAAATGGGGGTCTATTCTATCTAGCCGATAGCGCCGAACCCATATCTCTCACATCCATCCCTAATTTAGTAGAACATCGACAAAGCTTGTCTGACGCTTATCAACGCCTCAAGTCAGAATTTCCTCACATTCAACAGTCAATAGATAATCGCTTTCGCCTGACTGACTGGACATTTGATAATCGCGACCTCACACTCACTCAACTAAAACGCTTGGATGCTCTATGCAGTTCAATGGGTTGGGGTTTCACCTACAGTTCCGTGCAATGCCACATCAAACCTGCTTTTCAAGATAAGGCAGTTGGTTTGATGCAAGTCTTAGATAATTATTTCCCTCAATACAAAGCCGAACAAGTTGTCACCGTTGGCGATAGCCCCAATGATGCCAGTCTTTTCAACCCCGAATTATTTCCCCTATCCGTTGGCGTTGCCAATGTACTCGATTATGCTTCCGAACTAATTTATCAACCCGCTTATGTTACTCAAACCCCAGAAGGAGAAGGATTTTGTGAGTTGGTGCGATTCCTGAGTGTTGGTGATTAGTTATTCGTTCAGAGAATAATGATGCTACCAAAGATGATATATAGCAGATTCAGATCCCCGACTTCTTAGAGAAGTCGGGGATCTCATCTTCACGAATTAGCTTTTACAATTCAATCCCAGCTTTTCGCCGCCAATGCTCCCCCTCAAAACCACTCAAGCAGTACCTTGATTGGCTACAATGCCAATCAGCTTCGTGAGTGGCTCAAAACATGAAATTTATAAGACTTTTTACTATTGGTTCGGAATCTTGGCGTCGTATTGTAAGTCTGATGCTTGCGATGGTGAGTGCGATCGCATTTTCCGGCTGTAGTCTCTCTCAATTTAAAACCGAAGCCGCTCAAGTACCCCAGTTGGTACAACACATCGTCGGCGAACCCAAAACCTTTAACTACGCTCTCAGCCAAGAGTCACCTAACGTTTTCGATCTCATTTACGACAGTATGGTGTTTCAAAACGGGGTGACTGGAGAAATCGAACCAGCTTTGGCTGAGTCTTGGAAAATCTCTGATGATAAAAAACGCATTGTCTTTACCCTGCGAGAGGGGTTGAAGTGGTCAGATGGAGCGCCCCTCACGGCAGATGATGTCATGTTTACCTACAATGACATTTACTTCAACGAAGAAATTCCCACTGACATAAGAGATATTTTCCGGATTGGTAAAAGTCGGGCACTCCCCACATTACGCAAACTCGATGACCGCCGGGTAGAATTTACCGTGCCAGAACCATTTGCTCCCTTTCTCCGCTTTGCTGGTGGCGCGACAATCTTACCTAAACACGCCTTGGAAGCAGCCGTGAAGACGAAAGACAAAGACGGCAAGCCTATTTTCCTCACCACTTGGGGAACCGATTCAGACCCGAAAAAAGTAATTGTTAACGGTCCCTACACTCTGGAAAGTTACACAACTAGCGAACGAGTCGTATATCGGCGCAACCCCTACTACTGGCGTAAAGATGCCCAAGGCAAGGCTCAACCATACATCGATCGCCTAGTTTGGCAAATTGTTGAAAACACCGATACGGCTTTACTACAATTTCGTTCCGGTGGTTTAGATACTCTAGAAATTGGTGCAGCAACCTTTGCCTTGCTCAAACGGGAAGAGAAACGAGGCAACTTCACCATCTACAACGGTGGTCCCGCAACTGGAACCTCATTTATTTCCTTTAATCTCAACAAAGGTAAGAGGAACGGGAAACCCTTAGTCGATCCAATCCGCTCTCGTTGGTTCAACACCCTGGCATTTAGACAGGCAGTTGCTTATGGCATCGATCGCAGAACCATGATCAACAATATCTCTCGCGGACTCGGAGCGCCGCAAGAGTCACCCCTTTCCGTCCAAAGCCCTTACTACCTTTCTCCCAAAGAGGGTTTAAAAACGTATAGTTACGACCCAGACAAAGCCAAAAAGCTCCTTGAGGGAGCAGGATTCAAATACAACGATCGAGGTGAGTTGCTTGACGATAAGGGAAATCTAGTGCGCTTCACCCTCTTAATCAACGCTGGTAGTAAAACGGGTGAGTTTCTGGGGTCTCAGATTAAGCGAGATTTGGCTAAGATTGGCATTCAAGTCGATTTATCGATTCTTGCCTTCAACATCCTTACAGACAAACTCAGCAATACCTTTGAATGGGAATGTTATTTCGGAGCCTTTACAGGTGGAGTTGAGCCAAACGGTGGGGCTAATATTTGGTCTCCTGAAGGTGGATTACACGTCTTTAATCAAAAACCCCAAAAAGGACAGCCCCCGATAGAAGGTCGAGAAGTTGCTGATTGGGAAACGCAAATCGGTCAGCTTTATATTCAAGGAGCACAGGAGTTGGATGAAGCCAAACGCAAGGCAATCTATGCCCAAACCCAACGCCTCGCAAAAGAATACGTTCCTTTTATTTATCTAGTGAATCCGCTCGCGTTAGCCGCCGTGCGCGATCGCATTGAAGGCATAAAATACTCAGCTCTTGGAGGAACTCTTTGGAATGTTTATGAACTCAAAGCTGTAAACAAAAAAGAGATCTAATTGTTATAAGCAGGGGTGTATGGAGTAATGACAGTACTGTTTGGACAAGACAGACCCAACCCTCGTTCTGTTGTAGGGGAGGGAGGACTATTACTCCCCTCTCCTGTTAGGAGCGGGGCAGGGGGAGAGGTCAACCAAGCAGTATTGGCAGTAATCGTTTCTGCCATCTTACCTACTCTTTGGCGTTGGCTTTCAGGGCTACTCATATTAAATTTAACGCTATTCACTGGGCTTGCTTTAGCAGGCTGTAACCCAACATCGTTAAAGACCGAAGCGGCTCAAGTCTCTCAATTAGTTATTTCTACCCTTGGCGATCCAAAAACTTTTAACTACGCCTTAAATCAAGAGTTTCCTAATGTATTTCTGTTCACGACAGAAGGGTTGACGACTATTAATTACACCACAGGAGACATTGAACCAGCCTTAGCGGAATCTTGGACTGTATCTAAAGATAAAAAACAGATTGTCTTTACTCTTAGAGAAGGTTTAAAATGGTCAGATGGAGAACCTCTAACATCGGATGATGTCATCTTTACTTATAACGATGTAGTTTTTAATAAAAACATCCCTACCGATGCTAAAGATGCCTTAAAAATCGGTTCGTCTGGGAGTTTCCCAAAAGTTCGGAAACTAGACGATCGCCGAGTAGAGTTTATCCTACCAGAGCCTTTTGCACCATTCCTCCGTACTACGGCAGCCGCACCAGAAGGAATTGCACTGTATCCAAAACACGCTTTAGTTGAGGCGATAAAATCTAAAGACTCAGGGGGAAACCCTAAGTTTTTAGCAACTTGGGGAACCAATGCTAATCCTAAAGAAATTGTTGTTAATGGACCCTATCTGATAGAAAGCTATACTCCCAGTCAGCGGGTGGTATTCAGGCGAAATCCTCATTACTGGCGCAAAGATGCACAAGGCAACCAGCAGCCTTATATAGAGCGCATCGTCTGGCAAATTGTTGAGTCTACCGATACTGCCTTAATTCAATTTCGCTCTGGTGGTTTAGATATGGCGGAGCCTTGGGGGCGAATGCCACCTGAGTATTATTCATTGTTGAAGCGTGAAGAGAAGCGAGGAAAATTTAAAGCATTCACAGGTGGACCAAGACCGGGGACAGTTTTTATTAGCTTTAACCAGAATAAAGGAAAGAGAAATGGAAAACCGTTAGTCGATCCGATTAAGTCGAGGTGGTTTAATACGCTGGAATTTAGACAGGCGATCGCATATGCTCTCGACCGTCAAGCGATGGTCAATAATACAATTCGCGGCTTAGGGGAATTACAAAACTCTCCTATTACAGTACAAAGTCCTTATTTCATGACAGCTAAAGAAGGATTGAAAGCCTACGGTTACAACCCCAACAAGGCAAAAGAATTACTAACTAAAGCAGGTTTTAAATATAACAACAAAAATCAACTAACTGATGCAGAGGGAAATCGAGTACAATTCACCCTACTTACCAACGCTGAGAATAAAACTCGTGTAGCATTGGGAGCGCAGGTTAAGCAAGATCTTAGTAAGCTAGGAATTCAAGTCGATTTCAATCCCATTGCCTTCAACACGCTTACCGATAAAGTTGCTAATACTCTCGATTGGGAATGCTATCTATTAGGCTTTACCGGAGGAGTGGAACCCAATGATGGGGCTAATGTTTGGTTGACAGATGGGGGGTTGCACAGCTTCAATCAAAAGCCACAAGCCGGACAACCACCAATAGAAGGGAGGGAGGTAGCACCTTGGGAGGCGGAGATTGGTCGTTTGTATATTGAAGGGGCGAAAGAATTAGACGAAGCCAAGCGCAAAGCAATTTATGCCGAGACACAACGCCTTACCCAAGAGTATTTGCCGCAAATTTATTTAGTGAATGGGCTATCGATGACAGCAATACGCGATCGCATCCAAAATA
>DATNQT010000228.1:0-4854 GCA_036703885.1 Candidatus Sericytochromatia bacterium | reverse complement strand
TATGCTTTCGGGCGCGTGCTGATTAACGAACCCTTTGCCAAACGGCGAAGTCTTCTTGAATCACTTCACCTCGATACAATAAGAGTGCGCTGCGGACTTTCCCAACAAGTCAGCGATATTTCCACCTTAGATGCAGAATTTACTGCTGCGAGGGGAAGAGGAAATGAAGGCTTGATGGTAAAAGATTTGAATTCAACCTACAAACCCGGTAGAAGGGGACGCGATTGGTTGAAAATTAAACGCGCAATGGCAACCCTGGATGTTGTAGTCACAGCCGCCGAGGTGGGAAATGGCAAACGGCATCGTTTCCTTTCTGACTATACCTTTGCCGTCCGCCAGAGCGAAACTGAGCCAACGCTGTTAAATATCGGTAAAGCCTATTCAGGGTTAACGGATGCCCAAGTGGCTGAACTTTCCGAGTGGTTTCGCGCCCATACGTTGCAAGAGTTGGCGCATGGTAAGGTGTGTATCGTGGAACCGCGCATTGTTCTGGAAGTGACGTTTGACCGCGTGCAAGCATCTCCGCGACACAATAGTGGTTATGCACTGCGGTTTCCTCGCATTGTGCGCGTGCGAAATGATAAACCTCCAGAAGAAATTGATACGCTGGAGACGGTGCGCCGTTTGGCTGCAACGCTGTCTTCTGAACCAGCGACAAAGGATTCCGAAGCATTTGTTGATTCTGCAGCACCATTGGAGAAAGCCTCAACCTCCCTTAGCTAGGAGAGCAATCAGGTATCTGATGGTGTTGAAGTGACAACTCTCACCGTTAAGTCGGAGTACCGACTATAACGGGATCTTCTAATTTCACAATCAGAAATTGCTGCATCGACGGCTGGGCATTCCCTAAGCCTCCACAGCCAGGAAGCGGTAGTCCAACCGCCCCAAGTCCACGAGCTAATAATACAAGTGCTGAGTTCCAATCTCTGTCAATGGTTAAACGACAACTAGGACACTCATGCACTCTATCTTTCAGGGTCTTTTCAACTCTCGTACCGCAACTAGAACACTCAATACTACTGCCACGAGCCGACACTTCTACTGTTTGCTTGCCGCGTTTAACCGCCACTGCTTGCAGAATTTGTAGGAACGCGCCCCAGGCACAATCTAGGATTGATTTCGCTAATCTGGTACGGGCTAAGCCTTTGATATTAAGATTTTCAAATGAAATTAAATCATAAGTTTGGCACAGCCAATGTGCGACGTGATAATGAAACTCTTTGCGGCATCTAGCCACCTTCAAATGTAATAGTGCAATTCTATTTTTCTGTTTCTCCCAATTTTTAGAACCTTTTTCTTGACGCGCTAATTTGCGTTGCACTCTGGCTAATCTATTTTGTGATGAACGATAAAACCGAGGAACTGCTACGGCTTGTCCCTGTGCGGTAGTCAGAAATTTTTCGCAGCCCACATCAATTGCCGTGACCGACTTAATTTCTTCTACTGGTAACGGCGACGGTACTGTAGAATCCTGCAGGGAAATACAACAATACCAACCATCTGCCTTGCGAATAATCGTACAAGTCTTGAGAATAAAACCATTAGGGATAGGGCGGTGCATCACAACTGGCATCTCACCTATCTTTGATAGCTTCAATACTCCATTACTTAGATACGCTCCTGCCTTAGAACAATTGATTCGTGGATAGACAAATGAGCGTAACTCTCCAGCTTTTTTAAACCGAGGTCGTCCGCCACCCTTGCCTGATTTATCTGGAATTAACCAGCGTTCCCAAGCATGAAGCAGTCTCTGCAAGTTAACTTGTTGAGACTCTGCCCAAATTTTCTTGTATTCGGGGTAAAGGAGCTTCGTTTCTTTAAGTGCTGATTGCTGGGTGTAATAATCTACTTTTTCTGGAATATCTCCTATCGGTTCGCTCCGACAGCTACATCGGTCTATTTGACAACGGGTACGCCGCAGCCAATCTAGACGTTGACCTAGCGCATAATTCCAGTGCCGTCTTAGTAACTCCAAGGTTATTAGCATAACGGCTTCCTGTTCGGCACTAGGCTTGATTCTGTAGCAATAGGTGAGTATCATGAGATTTATTATACACTTACCGTCTGCATGACACAAAACTGTTTCTAGTAGGCTACTGAGAAAAGAGTTTGCAGTAGAATTAAAACAAGTCTATACTAAACCTGTTTTCTGGACGGGTTCGTATTTTGTGACTAGCTGTGGCGGTATGACAATTGAGCAGTTAAGAAAGTATGTTGAGCAACAAACAACCAGAATAATGACGTTTCGCTATCGCTCAGTTTTTTGTTGGTAGGCATTCCCCACCCGTTAAACGGAGTACCGTTATAACGGGCGACCCCTGCCGACATTAAGTTGGAAAACACTATCAACCAGACACCAACCCTAGAACCAGCGCGCGATACGTTTAAGGCTTTTGTCGATCGCATTCAACCGGATAACTCTGTCGTGGTGCTGCACGATTCGGATGCTGATGGGGTGACGGCAGGAGTTGTCTTGCAGTTGGCGCTGTCACGCGCTGGGTTTGATAAAGTAAAGCTGGTTACACCCGATCGCGATCGCAACGCCTGGACATCTGCAAACCGAGAACGAGTCATTGCTGCTGCACCCGATAGTTTATTCATTCTCGATTTGGGCAGTCAATCGGAACCCGTCATTGCTGGCGTTCCCACCTGCTTTATCGATCGCCACCGTCCTGAAGGAGTTCCGCCTGGTGATACTCTAATTAGTGCCTACACTTGGGAACCCATCCCTAATACATCGCTGCTAGTTTGGGAGTTGTGTTCGTCACTAACAGATGTATCCGATTTAGACTGGATTGCTGCGATTGGTACAGTTAGCGATTTAGGTGAAAAAGCTCCGTTTGAGATGCTGGCAGTGGCTAAAAGTCGGTACACTGTCAAGTATTTAAAAGAAGCATCTGCTCTGATTAACGCAGCGCGGCGGGCTTCCCAGTACAATTTAGAAGTAGCAGTAAGGGCATTGCTGACTCATGATAGTCTGCGATCGCTAGTTAACTCCAACACACAGGAAGTCGAACAATTAAGGAAAGCGCGGAAGGAAGTGCAGGTGGCGATGGAACAAGTAAAGAAAGCTGCACCCGTCTTTTCTGGCAATGTCGCCTTGGTGCGTATCAACTCACCTTGTCAAATCCACCCACTGAT
This sequence comes from Candidatus Sericytochromatia bacterium, assembly GCA_036703885.1. Taxonomy (GTDB): domain Bacteria; phylum Cyanobacteriota; class Cyanobacteriia; order Cyanobacteriales; family Coleofasciculaceae; genus CADCTM01. The sequence goes on along the minus strand of DATNQT010000228.1, from coordinate 1,713 downwards.
TGCCCAAAGCTGGCGCACTCGATTGCCTAAGTATATCGTCATGGTTGCGAATGAGGGGTATATTCCTGGGCGAGTCAACTTCAGCGTAAGAACTGCGTCGGGAATCAATGTGTTGGATTTTTTGAACATTGTGGACTTGTCACCCGGAGAAGGAAGCTACGGTCACGGACATGATAGTGCATCTGGGGGCAGCTTGCCTGTTGAGCGGTGGAATGAGTTGCTAGCTTCCCTTGGGTTTGAGACTAATACCAATTCTCTATGAAGTTGCACTTAATAAAGCAGAAATGATTTAATCCCATCCACAAATAGAAGCAAGCACTGCTGGTGAGAGGGAACCCTTGAACCTGTTTTAATTTTCGCCTTAATTCATTTAAAGTTGTGCAATGTTCCCAAGCTAATTTGTACTTGATGTGTTCCTACAAGCGTTCGATAGGCTTAAGCTCAGGACTATGGGGGGGGGTAGGAAAATTGGGATAACATTCTTAGGCTATTTCAAATTCAAAGACTTGTGAAAGCTGCCATTGTCCATTTGAATTTAATTCAAATCATTCGGGTAGGCTGGGGAAAAAAGGTTAAAAAATCTTGAAAACAGGTACTGTCAAGGTGACAAAAATTCTAGCAAGATTCTCTCTCCTGTGGCGGGTTCAACAACACCATACAGATCAAAGTTTTTTCTTGACCAACTAACCATCCCTTCCGGCTTAACTCCTTTGAGCGTAATGGTAGGAGCTGTGGCGGGTTTTGAGTCAATAGTGACTGTTATCTTCAGACCAGTACCGGACTTGTTTACTTCCAAATAGCGTAACAACACGCTGATTATTTCCGGAATTTTTTTTTCAAAGTGGCTTGGACTTCCGGTTTAGCTTTAGCACTACGTTGACGGGGTACTTTCAATTTGGCATTCAGCTTGTAAGGCACAATTTTATGGACAGTTTTGTAGGCAACGACAACCTGGCACTCTTGAGTCAGCCACTCCTGGCTCAGACGTTCACGAAGTTGGTTCATTAGCGTTTCTGGAATTAAAGCCGGCTTGACAGGGAGGGGCGGTTTTGACTTCCAGTAGTGCATCTATACCTTCTTGCTTATACCAAAGAATACCGAGAGCAATGGTAGCTCCCGGTATCAACTTTTCCAGTTCCGCTGTTGTTAAGTAAATCCAATCAGGCTCAATTTGGGAAAATTTGCCTCACTCGATTAAGCACAGCCAATCGTTATTGGTTAGCCTGTTCCAAAGCGGGATTTGTTGAAGCTCCAGCAATTTCGGCCAAGTTAATCTTGACGACTTTATTGCGAGCTTCAGTTACTTTGGGCAGGGTTAGGGTTAAAATGCCATCTTTATATTCAGCTTGCACAGAGTCGTTTTGAATGTGTGCGGGCAAGGGAAGCGTCCGGTGGAATTTGCCATAGCGGAATTCTGAGCGGACGTAGCCAGGTTTTTCTTCTGTGTTTTCGTAGCGGCGTTCGCCAGAGATAGAAATTGCTTCCGGAGTGACTTGAACGTCAATGTCTTTGGGGTCAATTCCGGGCAGTTGCGCTTTTAATACGAAGTTGTCCCCTGCATCAACCAATTCCAGAGCGGGCATCCAAGCGGCTTCTGAGTTATCTCTCGCTGCTGCCAGTCCGTCAAAAGCTTTATCGAGTTGCTGGCGGATGGTTTCAATTTCTGTGAAGGGTTGCCAGTAGCGCATCAACATAATCTGTCACCTCAAAGAT
>DATNQT010000227.1:0-7281 GCA_036703885.1 Candidatus Sericytochromatia bacterium | reverse complement strand
CGGAGGAACTCAATCCCGCCCATTTTTGGCATATTGAGATCGAGCAATATTAATCTCCGCTGTCCGGGTAGCAACTTTGGCATTTCATTACTCCGCAACAAGGCTAATGCCTCTAACCCATTACTGGCAACAAAAAGCGGGTTGGTGATGTTATTTTTTTTAAACGCCCGTTTGACAGTCATCACATCGACTTCGTCGTCATCCACTAGTAAAAGACTGGTTTGTTTGTCTTCCATCACTCTCCTCCTCGTTCCATCAGTTGCTTGGGCCAGGTAAAACGAAATGCTGCTCCCTGACCTAGCTGAGATTCCAGAGAAATTGTTCCACCTTTGTCTTCAATAATTTTCTTAACAATTGCCAAACCCACCCCCGTATTTTCTACCTTGTCGCGGGCTTCTAGGGTTTGAAAAATCACAAAAACTTTTTCATGGAATTCAGGAGCAATTCCTGAACCATCATCGGCAACGGCAAATTCGTAAAAATCTGTGTAATCTTTTACAGAAATTACAATTTGCCCATTCGGTCGTTTGTTATGTTTAATTGCATTACTAATTAAATTAGTAAATACTTGCTGTAAGGGTAAACGTTCAGTTATCAGAGTTGGCATTCCTGGCATTACCTTAACTGTGAATTCTGGCGGTGGTGCCAAAGAATCAATGACTTCTGTCAGTAACTCTTCGACATCTACCCGTTCAATTTCAGTTCGCAGACGACCAACGCGGGAATACTGCAAAACACCGTTGATTAGGGCTTCCATGCGATGGACGCGACTCCGCATCAAGTCCATCTGGTGTCGGGTGTCCTCTGTTAATTGGTCTTCGAGGTCTTCTTCAAGCCACCCAGAGAGATTTGCGATCGCTCTTAAGGGAGCCTTGAGATCGTGAGATACGATATAGGCAAATTGGTCGAGTTCCGAGTTGCGCTTCTCTAAAACCGCCGTCGTTTGGGCAAGCACTGCCGTCATCCGCGCTAGTTCATCCGCGCGCGCTCGCAAAGCTTCCTCTGCTTTTTTGCTTTCGGTAATATCCTGCGTCATAGCCATGCCGGACAGGATTTCTTCCTCGGCGTTGGTTACAGGTAGAACGTGCAGGCGGTAGAGGCGATCGCCAAAAGGAAATTCCGTAACCGTAACCTTACCCTTGAGTGCCTCCTGATAAATTGGCGCTAGAACTTCAGTCGTTTGGGGCGGTAACGTCTCCCAAATCGTCTTTTCTGTAAGCCCCTCACTGTCTAGATTCATAGTCGCTAAGGCTGTTCCTTCCGCGATGCTATATCGTAGTTCTTGGTCGAACAGGAACACAGCTCCATTAGGGAAGTTCTTCACCAAAGTTCGATATAGCTCCTCGCTCTTGCGCAGTGCAGCTTCTGCTTGTTTTCGTTCGGTGATATTTTGGTTAATTTCCAGATAGGCTAGTGGTTCACCCAACTCGTTCCGCTGCAAGGTCAAGCCGCTGGCAACAGTAACAGGCTCTCCATTGCGTCGATAGTGTACAACTTCCCCCTGCCAGTATCCATCTTTGAATAACACCGCTTCGATATCCACTAGCGGTTGAGAAAATTCAGGTTTGAGGAGGCTGTGGACGGATTGACCTACAGCTTCGGCTGAAGTCCACCCGTACAGGCGTTGAGCACCTTGATTCCAGTACAGGATTGTATCGTTGAGGTCACGCACCATAATCGTGTCATTTGCCAAATCCAGGAGTTGGGCTTGTTTGAGCAGAGTTTCCTGCGACTGCTTGCGCTCGGTAATGTCGCGCACGATCGCAATAAACAGTTGCTCATTGTCCAACTGCATCTGACTAATGGCAAACTCCATTGGGAAGGTTTTACCGTCCTTATGACGCCCTATTGTCTCTTGCTGAAGTCGTAGCTTGTCTTGTTCGTTTCCTACTAAAGAACTAATAATTTTGCCGCTATCATCCGTAAACGATTCCGCTATCAGTCGTTGTAGGTGTTTACCAGGAAGTTCATCCAGTTCGTACCCAAAGATTTCGGCAGTGGCGGCATTAGCCGATTGGATGTAGCCCCGCTCGTTGAGGATGATAATGCCATCAACAACATTGTCGAAAACTGCTTGTAGGTAAAAGTTACTCTCTCGTAAGCGAGTTGCTCGCTCTACTAATTCCTCGTCTAACTGATTGAACAAGTATATAGCGGCGATAGAACCCAAAACACCAACGACCAAAGCCCCCCACTGCACGATATCAGTCCAGTCCTGCCACCGCTCCACTTCTATTTCGCGATCGCGTGAAAAGCGTTCCTCTTGCTCGGTAAATTCGGCAATTTCCCGCCGCAGAGCATCCATATTTGACTTGCCTACGAGCAACTGGTTAGTTAGGGCGGGCGTTCCCGTTGTTGTCGCCGAAGCATCACTGGGCTTGATAATTTGCTCTAGAAGCCTCATTTGTTGCTGCGCTAGCCTTAGAATCTTTTGAAATTGCTGACGCCGTACAGGATTGGCTTCTACCTTAGAACTCAGTGACTCAATTGCCTCCGGTAAGCCTTTCTTTGCCTCTGCATAAGGTTCTAGAAATTTCGGACGCCTAGTAAGGGCGTAACCTCGAACGCCAGTTTCAGCATTAAGTAGCGCTCTGAGCAAGCGATTGGTTTCTAAGATAGTTACCCGACTCTGTTCCTTCTGCTGTTGAGCCGCTAGAGATTTTGAGCGTAGTGCGGCAATTGCAAAAATTGAAGCGAACAAACAGACAACTGGGATGGAGATAATTAAAGCACCACGCCAACGAACTGAAAAATCCGGTCGGAGTTTACGCCGAAACGGCGAAACTTTAGAGACATCTACCATTAAACGCTCCTATTGCCAAGTAGAGAGATGGGGAAATAGAGGCAGGAGAGGCTGGGGAAGATTAGATCTTCGGTTAATCAAGCGATCGCAAACTCCTGACTAGGGAGCGTTTGGAGAGCAATCACCTTAGCTCTTGCCAGATGTAGCGATGAAAATCTCTCTTCTCCTCAGCACTCAGCGTTCGACTGAGCGCTCACGCCGAAGTCACTCAGCACTCAGCACTATTTTCTAATAGGCCATGTGAAGGAAAATCTGGCTCCACGACCTTCTTGAGATTCTACTTGGATGATACCTCCTCTACTTTCGACAATTTTTTTAACGATCGCTAGCCCAATTCCTGTATTCTCTACTTCATCTCTCGCTTGCAGCGTTTGAAAGATTACAAAAACTCGTTCCTGGAACTGAGGCGCAATGCCTTCCCCATCGTCTGTCACCGCGAACTCATAAGTGTCTGCTCGCTCCCGGACATCGATTGTTACAGTTCCCGTTGGTGAGGGGTGATGTTTGATCGCATTACCAATGAGATGGGTGAAGACTTCCTGGAGCAGTAGGGGTTCTGTAAGCAGCGTGGGCATTCCTGGTGCAATTTCAACTGTGAATTGAGGCGGTGGCTCCAGGATGTCAATAACTTGTCTCAACAACGATTCCACATCCACCCGTTCTGAATTTACCTTAATCCGTCCCGCACGAGAATACTGTAAAAGACCCTCCATAAGAGCTTCTAAGCGGTAAACTCGCCTGCGCAGCAATTGCATTTGATAGAGGTTTTCTGGGTCGAGTTGGCTAGAAATATCCTCCTCTATCCACTCCGATAAATTAGCGATCGCCCTTATGGGTGCTTTCAAATCGTGAGAGGCGACATAAGCAAACTGTTCGAGTTCCCGCGTGCGTTTTTCTAACTCCGCCCTAGTCTGGTTCAGGATGGTGGTTGTCTGAGCTAGTTTGTCTCTTACCTCGTACAGTGCCTCATCTGCTTGCTGATGCTCGATTGCCGCTCCTAGTACATGAGCAACAGATTGGAGAAAATCAAGTTCACTGCCCTTAAATGCCCGTTGCCTGTTAGTATACGCACCCAAAACTCCAAAAGGGCGATAGGCTCTGTTAATTGATGTGCTGTCTAAGCTTCCTGGATAGGGTTTTGCTTCAATAACGACGCTCATGCCACTCACAACATCATGGTCGTGAAGCAAGGATGAACCTCGAAACCGTGTTTCGCGGCGTAGGTCTTCTACAATTACGGGTTGACGGCAGTGCAGCGTATAACCAGCGTCGGTGTCGGGACTGCCTGAGATCGCGACCTGTCCTACTAGCCCTTCCTGCCAGCCTACTCCTGCCCGGAGGCGTAGGGTGTTGTCATCTGGCAGCAATTCCATCACTTTGCAATACTCGACTGCTAGCGCTTGGGAAACTAGGGAAACTGCTTCTTCCAATAGGGAGGAAATTTTCGTGCCTAAGAGTGCTTTTTGACCCAGTTGAACGATGATCGCTTGCTGACGGCAACGGGTTAGGAGTTCGGTTTCGGCTTGCTTGGCAAGGGTAATGTCAACCATTAAACCCCGTCGCTTGTGTACCTGACCTTGGTCATCCCGAACCATATAGGCGCGATCGCGCAGCCAAACTATCCGATTATCCGCAGCAAGGCAGCGATACTCAAGCTCATAATCTCGACTTTGGTATATTTCCTTACGGCATAAAGCCACCGTCCACTGGCGGTCTTCTGGATGGATCAGCTTTACCCAAAAATCTGGCTCACTCAGCCACTGCTCAACGGGGTAGCCTAACACTCGTTCAGCACTTGAACTGACAAAGGTGTACTGCTCGGTTGTTGCATCGGCTTCCCAAATAATGGTACGGGAGAGGTCTTTGACAAGATTGGGGAGGCGGTTTTTAGCTAACTCAGTTGTCTTGGCGGCAGCTTGCTTCCTGATCCGCAAGTTAGCTGGATGGCGATCGCCTACAGCTAGCTGAGTAGTTATCGAACAGAACTCCTGATGCGCGGTAGGCTCATAGGCGGGGGAAGCAAAGCCTTTAGATAAATCCATACTCAGGAGCTTGCCAGCCACTGGCGGCAGTACATTCTCCCTCTGCTTCCCCTGCTCCTCCTCGTATGAACTCCGATACTCCCCCTTGAGAGTAAAAGTCCCAACCCACTCTAAAAGTTGGTCGTCCCCTCCCAGTACGGGCATTGCTTGCGCCACGAACCAATGGTAAGTGCCATCGGCTCCCAGAAGACGGCATTCAAGGTCGTAGCTTGGGGATTGTTCTAAGGCTAAATTGCAGCTACTCACGAAGCGAGCGCGGTCTTCGGGATGTACCGCCTTGAGAAATTCCCAGCCCAGTGACTCTACAGGGGTTAAGCCAGTATACTCGTACCAGCGCTGGTTAAACTCGGTAATCTCTCCATCAACTTGTGCAAGCCAAACAATTTGGGGTAGCCTTGCCAAAAGACTGCCAATTCTAGCTTCGCTTATCTCTAAGCGTCTCTCAAGGCAATTAGCGCTTTGTAGGGCTTCCGGGCTGCGATCGGAAAAGGGCAAGTTTTGAGTATCATTAAAGGATGTATTCATTATGATTTCTTTTCAACAGCCTTAACTCCACACCCGACAGACAATAATGTCGGTATAAAGGCATTGATTTAAGCTAACGATAAAGGACGTTTGTCAAAAGAAGGTAATATCTAGAATCTATCGGAAGTACAGAAATCCCTACCCCTATCGATGGGTGGACATCACTAGGCGCATCGCCAAAACTTTATAAACTTCCTGTGTAAAAGCTACAAAACCCCAAACCCTGGACGTTGACGATGAGTAAAATTCGCGTTGCTCTTATTGAAGATCATGATCTGACTCGGGTCGGTATCCGAACCGCACTGCAACAGCGTAGTGAAATTGAATTTGTGGGCGAGGCTGCTAATGCTACCGAAGGTTTGAACTTACTGGAAACAGCTAAACCGGATATCGGAATTGTTGATATTGGTCTTCCTGATATGGACGGGATAGAGTTGACCCGGAGATTTAAAGAATCTCAAACTGCCGAAGATGGGCATCAAACCAAGATTTTGGTACTGACGTTGCAGGATAACGAGGAATCTGTAATGGCAGCGTTCGCTGCTGGTGCTGACTCGTACTGCATGAAGAATATCAGCTTCGATAATTTGCTAGAAGCGCTACAAGTCACAAATGAAGGCAATGCATGGATCGATCCAGCGATCGCGCGGATTGTTCTCAAGCAAACCAAGATAAACGAACCAGGAATTGAGGCAGCGACTACGAAAACTGTGACGATCAGTGCCGCTGAACCCGAATACAGCCAACTGATTGAAGCCTACCCCCTGACAGAGCGGGAGTTGGAAGTTTTGCAGCTAATTGTTGAAGGTTGCAGCAATGCGGCGATCGCTGAAAAGCTATACATCACCGTGGGAACCGTCAAAACTCATGTTCGTAATATCTTGAATAAGCTCTGTGCGGATGATCGTACCCAAGCTGCCGTCCGCGCCCTCCGCTCTGGATTGGTGGGTTAAGCGATCGCGGCTAGGGGAAGTACGGTTTTTTGTGTGTTTCCTAATTACTTAAGGCGCGATCAAACCTACAGGACTCAAACACCTGAAGTGCAAGTTAATTACCAATAGTGATTCTATACTTGACGAGAGTACAAGCCAGTAGTAATAAATTACTGCTGGCTTCTCTTCAAGAATCCTTTTCTTTGCCTGTTTTCAGTCTCATCTACGAGGGTCAGTATTGCTCCCTAGTAAAAACACTGCTGTGGGAGGTAGAACGAAGTGGCAGATCGCTTCTACACTGAATTTTGAGGGTGTAAGCTGAAGACTTCATTACCCCTTAAATCCCAGAGGTCGGAAGCCATTAGAATGTCAAGTTAGTATAAAATGTATTATTATTGTGTGTCGTATCGGACTTCGGTGATGAGAGTGCGATTAAAAGGCAATCCTACAGCGATCGCTCCTTATATTAAATAAAACAGATAGTCTATCCAAGCCTTAACTGCTAGATTTGGCGATCGAAGAAAGCATCACTAAATGCAAGCGTGGGAGGAAAAGAGATGGGGAATGAGCAAGCAAGCGATCGCAGGAAAATTCTTAACTAATTGTCGTGCTGTCCCTAGCTATCCAAATCACCCCTCTCTTGGTTAAACACCAGGGTCATCTCCAGAGAGAAGAAGGCTTTGAGAATTTCGTCCAGTTGTTGGTGGGTAAGAACGCTAACAAACCATCAATTGGATGATTATCCTCAAGCTGTCGTCTCTAACTAACCAGAGAACCGGAGTGAGTACATGAGTCAGGCAGATCGGAGCAAACTCAAATTGATGGTAGTGGACGATGAGCCTGACAATCTAGATTTGCTTTATAGAACCTTTCGGCGAGAGTTTCGCGTCTTCAAAGCTGATGGGGCAATAAAGGCTCTTGAACTTCTAGATAAAGAAGGGGAGATGGCTGTAATCATTTCCGACCAGCGGATGCCTGT
>DATNQT010000226.1:0-3818 GCA_036703885.1 Candidatus Sericytochromatia bacterium | reverse complement strand
ACGGCGCTATCGAGCAGCTCAGGAAGTTGGACTGCAGGAAGTTCCCGTCGTTATTCGAGACTTTGACGATCGTCAGGCGCTCCAAGTTGCTCTTATCGAAAACCTTCAGAGAGAGGACTTGAACCCCATTGAAGAAACGGAAGGGATTCTTGAATTGTTAGCGATTGAGCTGAGTAGCAATATAGAGAACGTTACTTCTATTCTCTATCGGGCAAATCACGCTAAGAATCGAGGTCAAGAGTTGGAGGAAAACGTTTTCCTCCAACTTCAAACGATCGAATCAGTTCTGGCTGGTATTGGTCGCTTCACGGCTGAATCCTTTCGTACAAGCCGCTTACCCCTGCTGAATCTACCACCAGAAATTTTGCAGACGCTACGGGAAGGGAAAGTAGAGTTTACTAAAGCCAGGGCGATTTCACGAGTTAAAGACGGGGAGCAGCGAGCCACATTGCTCAAGCAGGCGATTGCTGAAAATCTGTCATTGAACGAAATCAAGGCAAGGCTTAAAGCGTTGAAGCCTGAGGTGGAACCGACGCCTGAGAAGGTAGTTGCTGAGCGCCTGGGTGCTATCAGTAATCGCTTGCAGAAGCCTGAAGCTTGGGGGGATCGCAGGAAACGCGATCGCATTACGAAGCTACTTGACGAGCTAGAGCGATTAACGGCTGAAAGCTGACTCAGAGCCAGAGTCTTTAGCAGTCAGCGTGAAGCTTCAGCATCGGCAAAACTTTAATCGTTCCCTGTCAACTGCCGCTTGCCTAACAATACGGACGCAGCAGCGGCGGGAAAGGCGATTGGCGAAGATGAGCAGCTTCACAAACGGGGCCAGCAAGGGTATCAGATACTTGTGGCCTTGCGATAAATCTGTTAACAATTAATTTGTCGCTGCTCAACACACCTGTTAGCGGGTGCACTAAGAGCATGCATGCTCTTTTGCAGCAGCAGCAAACAGCCATTCCTGCTTTAGTTTTTCGATCGCCACTTCCTTCTGTTTTGCTTCTACTTCAATCCACGGCACAGTGCGGTAAGCGCTGGGCATAACGGTGATGACATCACTATGGCGTGGGTCACGAAAGGAGTGACTACCGTTAGAGATGTGAACCAATTGCCACTCCGGTCTGGACCAGGTTGCACGCGCGGCAGCTATCATGGCTGCGACGCTAGGGTCTTCATAAGTGTCTAGCTGTTCATGAATAACATGGTGATGTGCATCGAACACCATCGCGACCTGAGCTGCCTGACAAATAGTAGCAATTTCGGTCGCACTGTAAGTGTATTCATCATTTTCCAAGGTGAGACGGCAACGCACATTGTCTGGCAAAGACCGAATCACCTGAATCAGACGCTGGGAGCGATCGCCCTTGCCTCCATGAATGTTCATCAAGGCCCAAGGCGATAGCGGCAACCCCAACAGATCCAGAACACGGGCGTGAGTTTTCAAAATCTTGATGCTATTTTCGATGACTTCGGCCCGATCAGAGTTGAGTACCACAAACTGATCGGGGTGCAACACCAATCGAATACCAAGCGTGAAAGCGCGATCGCCAATTTGCCGCAAACCTTCAGTAAACTCCGTCAGGATCGACTCGCCTACAGGGTCATCCGCAAACGGAAACGTAGCAGAGTGAAGTCGATAGAGCTGAATCTGCTGCGCCTGACAAAAATCGATCGCCACCCCCAACCGTCGTAAATTTTCCGCATATAAAGCTCGTAAAGCTTTTTGCTGTGCCGCTGCTTCTAACTGCAACAAACGTTTGCGCGTTATGGTGCGATAACGAACGGCATCAGAAGCTGTAATGCAGACTAGTCCTAACTCAGGCACTGACCTTAATCCTTTACCGGCTTGAGGGAATTAAAGTTTGGGGCTGCTTTCTTGCCGATTGTGTCCCTTTCCACTGTCAAAACCGTTCTCCTCACTGTCAATACTAGCAGTTGTTACTTGACGCAGATGAACCCAGTACAACGTGAAGTTGTGCGGCTGGAAATAGTCTCAAACTCAATACCTGTGGTTTTCAACAGCCCGCTCCAGACAAATTGTTGTGCTGTCATTACCCAGAGAACAACATGTCATACCAATTTAAATGAGATACAGGGCAGATGAACTAGACTGGGAGAGGCGTTTCGAGTGCTCTACTCATGGGTGGTGTGACCTCAATTGAGGTGAAGGAAAGTTTAGATGATTTAGCAGAACAGTTGCGCCAGGTCGAAACCCCAACCGCCAAAGAACGATTGCAAGTTCTTTACTGGCTCAAGCAGGACAAGGCACCCAGTATCAGTGCGATTGCCAAAGCAGTTGGGAAACATCGAAACACGGTGCAAACTTGGTTGTTGCGATACCGAGGCGGCGGAGTGAAAGCGATGCTGGCGGTGAAGCAACCACCTGGGGGAGTCCGAGTCATTCCTCAGTGGGCAGAAACGGCTTTGGCAAAGCGGCTACAAGAAAGTCATGGGTTCCAAAGCTATGGAGCGGTGCAACAGTGGTTAGCCGAAACGCTGGGGGTAGAGGCGGAGTAGTATGCGGTCTACCAGATGACTCGCCACCGACTCAAAGCCAAGCTCAAGGTTGCCCGTCCTCAAAACGACAAGCAGGACAGTGAGCAGCGATCGGCCTTTAAGCAAACCTTGCAGACGACCTCAGACTGTTGAGCCAGCATGACCGCCAGGTGCGGCAGGCTGAGCGAGAGATTCGCTACTTTGCTCAGGATGAGAGCCGCTTTGGACTCAAAACTATCATTGGACGCTTGATTACTGTCTGTGGCATCAAACCCATTGGGCAGTGGCAGTGGTTGTTCAAAGCGTTTTGGCTTTACGGTGCGGTTGAACCGGCTACAGGGGAATCCTTTTTTCTGCAATTTTCCCATGTCGATACCGAATGCTATCAACGATTTTTAGATGAGTTTTCCAGGGCGTATCCTACTAGTCTCAATATCCTTCAAGTCGATAATGGACGGTTTCACAAGGGCAAAGCTTTGGTGGTGCCAGAGAATATCATTTTGTTCTTTCAGCCGCCTTACTGTCCAGAACTAAACCCCAGTGAACGGCTGTGGGAACATCTCAAGGCAAACCTCAAGTGGACTGCGTTCAAAACCCTGACGCAACTGCAAACCAAAGTTGATCAACTCCTAGCTGAGTTAACACCGGAAGTGATTGCTTCCGTCACAGGTTATCCCTTCATCTTCGATGCCCTATCTGCCCTGAAGACTGTTTAAATTGGTATCAGACTGTACTCGATCGCTCTGACCGATTGCCTGTCCTTGGCTAAAAAAGCGATCGAGTGATTGAGATGCAAGTTGAAGCAGTGGTTAAAGGAGCGATTCATACCTATATTAGGAACCATGTTTTGTTAGTATTGCCATCGCGCAGTGATCTGGCTCAAAGCGCTGGGCATACTAAAGAGGTCTTCAACCCCTCAAAACGGCTACTGAACCTAAAATGGAGCGGAACGATCGGATGACTAAACGGATGGTTGAGCGTGTCAAACTGCTAGCTAGCAAGCTCAGCTTATTTCCTCAGACAGCGAACCCGTCACTGAAGACGCCCTCAGCTCAATCCGCTCCGATTGCTCCCGCTGTGCCAGCGAATGAAGCAGCCCGACTTAACGCACTACAGCAATACGACATTCTCGATACGTTACCTGAGAAAGCATTCGATGATTTAACAGCATTGGCAGCCTACATTTGTGGTAGCCCGATCTCTTTGTTGAGCTTGACGGATGCACATCGGCAGTGGTTTAAGTCAACAGTCGGGTTACCCGTCACAGAAGCACCCAGAGAGATTGCCTTCTGCGCTCATGCCATTCTTCAGCCCGAGCAGCTGATGAT
>DATNQT010000225.1:0-3715 GCA_036703885.1 Candidatus Sericytochromatia bacterium | reverse complement strand
GGGGTGAGGGCGAAACCTTGTCAAATATGAGCATTTGAGCTTAAGTTGACACCAATATCTTGCCTTGCGCCCCTACTCTAGTCCTGTATTTCACCGAGTTGAAAACTGCCATAAACTGCGATCGCTCCAAAATCGTTCTGCCGTTTAAGAAGTGTTTATGCATCAGGTAAAGACTAAATTGCCCCATCGATGGACTCATGCGTTTCAACGACTGTGGACACTATATTGGGTGATGGCAGCTTGTTTTATTGCTATCTATTTGGTTGGCATTCTGATGGCTCGTTTACCGCATGAGGTTGTCTTTAGAGGCTCTTATGTATAACGTCCTCAAACGAACGTGGAGACGGGCTGTCAGGAAATCCTAGCCGCAGAGCAATCTTACGTTCAATAATTCTATTTAAAAGCAGATGCAATGAAAAAAGACTGTGCAAAAAGAATCCCAGTAGTCTCCATGCTTAACCGACGAGAGGTGCTTGGCTTCCTAGGGGGAACAGCTGCCGTATCACTTGTAGGATGCTTACGCGGACAGTCCGCCCCAGTAGAGACGGGTACGTCAACTCAGACACCGACTCAGATGGCGATCGCGACGACTCCAACCTGTGTTGTGAAACCCCAACAGACGGAAGGCCCATATTTCGTGGATGAGAAGCTCAACCGCTCCGACATCCGGTCAGATCCCTCGGACGGTTCGGTAAAGCAGGGGATACCGTTGCGTTTGGTGTTTCATATCTCTCAGATTGATGGTAGCTCCTGTACACCTCTGACTGGTGCAACCGTAGACCTTTGGCACTGTGACGCGCTGGGCGTCTATTCGGACGTGACCGACCCAAGTTTCAGTACCGTCGGGAAAAAGTTCCTGCGCGGCTATCAGGTAACAGACACCAATGGAACTGTCCAGTTCGTTACAATCTATCCCGGTTGGTATCCAGGCAGAACTGTCCACATCCACTTCAAGATTCGCAGCGATTCTACGTCCCAACGGAGTTATGAGTTTACGTCGCAGCTTTACTTCGACGATTTCCTCACGGAGCAAATCCACGCGCAGCCTCCCTATGCCGCTAAGGGGCAGCGCGCCCAAAAGAATGAGCGAGATGGCATCTTTCGAGGTGGTGGTGAACAACTGATGCTCCAGCTAACAAAAGATGTACAAGGCTATGTAGGGACATTCGATATAGGGCTTCAGATAACTTGAACTATTAGACGAGAATGCCCCGCTACGCCGTGAACCAGTTCAGTGCAGAGTCTGCGATCGCTGGGGGACTTCGAGATCCAGTTCCCCCAGAATTGTTGGGCTGGCGGGCGATTCATCCCGGTGTTCAGCAACGCCGTCTACCCTATCTAGAAAACAGCAATGCAGTAACACTCTGCAACACGCGCAGTCCTTGGATAGCTCCTCGGATCAGCCGAGTTGCAGCAATAGGTTGTCGAATCATTCCCATCGCTAAAGGTAAAGGCAGAAGCGAACCATCAGGACTAATTGCCGCAGTAAGATTCGGTAGATTGTGGTGAGAGTCGTCGCTGATAACTCGCACCATTGCTACTGCCACTCCTGCTTGAGAGAGCACCTTCAAAGCAGCAAATCCTTCCATATCGACAACTTCGGTATTGTAAAGTTGACCGAGATGATGTTTTTCAGTAGCTGAATAAATTATGCGATCGCTCGTCAGTCCTCTCACAAAAGAAGCTCTTTCTTTAAGCTTATTTCGCAATAACGTTGTCAGTTCGCCGTCACAAGATTGCAACAGAGACTCAGACAGCTTCGTCGATTCATACACGCATTCGCGGTAAACCACAACATCTCCAATGGCATGGTGAGGCGACAAACTTCCACATAACCCCATTAGCAAAACTTTCGGCTGCGAATCCTTCAGGAAATGTCCAGCCTCTGGCAATTTTTCCAGATACTTAGTTAATGGCATATAGCCAATTGGAATTGGCAGAACTAGCGGTTTGGGAGAATTAACACGACTTAAGCCTCGACAAACCGCATGATATTCTGCACCTTGAGGAACCAGAATTGCCTGGATGGGTAAGAAATTAGACACTTAAATCTTTGGCATTCTTAGCCCAAATTAGGACTTTCTACTGTGCTGGGTTTGCGCTTAGGTATCAACTGGAGAGTACGTAGGGCAATGCTACTAATTCTGGGCATTAATTGCGGTTCGAGCAATCGTTTATCAAACTTACTCATCCGCTTTTTATTTTCCTCAAGGCAAGCAGCAATAAAGCTCTCTGGCGTCAAGTCATCCATAGCAAAAGAATTGGCATTCGTCGCCGTGAAGCCAGCACCACTTGTATCATCACCTCCAAAGGCTTCAATAAGATTACGAAGTGCCCTGCCATAGTGCCAGAGGGTTTTCGTCGTCCGCAGCCCTAAGAAGCTCCTACCGCGCTGAATTTGTAAATAAGTGAACCAGTTGACAAAAAATACGATATGACGCGCTTCTTCGTCCAAGATGGGGTCGAAGATGGTGAAAAATTGCTCTGGGAAAAAGCCTGCTTCGCGGGCAATGCCGAATAAACCAAAAGCAAAGAAGGAATCCAGGCACTCTTCAAAGCCAAAGTCAGTGAAGGCTTGCTCGATGTTGCTCTTAAGCTGAATCGGCGGACGTTCTCCCATCTCGATGTCATAGCGATCGATTAGGGTTTTTATCAGACGGGCGTGGCGTCCTTCTTCTCTGCCTTGGAGAGCGATCGCTTCGTGTAAAACGGGGTCGTCCACCATCTCAGCATAGGCGCTGACCAGAACCCCAGCTTCCCGTTCGGTGTCAAACGCCTTTTCCCAGAAAGGAATGCCTCGTAAGCGAGCGTGAGTCTCACTATCCAATTGGGGCCAAGGGAGTTGTTCGGGTTCGTACTCCAGATGGCTTTCCATAAAGCTGCGGCAGAACAACTCTTTATGAGCTTCAGAGCCAATTTTCATGGGTGAACTTTTGTTTCTTATTGTCGTTTTTGTAGTTTATACTCTTCTAGACGATTGGCAGTAAAGAGTCTTCCAGGAGAAGGGGTCTAGTTGATGGCGATACGGGCATTCGTCACAGGCGGAACAGGGTTTATCGGTGCCAACTTGGTGCGGTTGCTGGTACAGGAGGGCTACCAAGTACGGGCGTTGGTTCGTCCGAGTAGCTGTCTGGATAACCTGCGTGATTTGGATGTAGAGCTTGTCAAAGGGGATTTAAATCACCCCGAAGTGTGGCAACAGATGGAAGGTTGCCAGGTACTTTTTCATGTTGCGGCTCACTATTCCCTCTTGCAAGGCGATCGCGAACAACTCTACCACCATAACGTCCTGGGAACGCGCAACATACTCGCCGCCGCCCGCAAAGCCAATATTGAGCGAACCGTCTACACTAGTTCAGTCGCTGCTATTGGAGTAGGAGTCCCTGGCGAGATAGTGGACGAAACCCATCAAAGCAAACTTGAGGAATTAGTAGGTCACTACAAAAAGTCTAAATTCCTAGCCGAACAGGAAGCCATGCAAGCTGTTCAGGCAGGTCAAGATGTCGTGATTGTTAATCCCAGTAGCCCGATTGGTCCTTTGGATATTAAGCCTACCCCAACCGGAGATATCATTTTGCGCTTCCTGCGTCGGCAAATGCCCTTTTACCTTGATACTGGCTTAAATTTTATCGACGTGCGCGATGTGGCGCGAGGACACCTATTAGCGTTGGAGAAAGGGCGAAAAGGCGATCGCTATATCCTAGGACACGAAAAC
>DATNQT010000224.1:0-14798 GCA_036703885.1 Candidatus Sericytochromatia bacterium | reverse complement strand
CCCATCACCCTAACGAAATGACGTGAGGAGTTAAGACTGGGAGTGTTTATGAATGCAACTGAACTGCTGAGGCGTTATACCGCCGGAGAACGAGATTTTGCAGGAGTACAACTGCGAGGAGCCTATCTGACTGAGGCGATTTTGATTGGAGCCAACCTAAGACAGGCAGACTTGAGTAGGGCTAACCTGACTGGAAGCAGCCTCAGAGGAGTTAACTTCAGTGAGGCTAACCTAGCTGAGGCTAACCTGAGCGTAGCAGAGCTTAATGGTGCAGAGTTCAATGATGCCAATTTAAGAGCAGCAGACTTGAGAAAGAGTAACCTGATCGAAGCCACCTTAAAACGAGCAGATTTGACACAGGCAAAACTTAGGGAAGCTAACCTGATATTTGCTAATCTCTCTCATGCCAAGCTTTATCAAGCTGATTTACATGGAGCCACACTGTATCAAGCCATTTTGCATCGAGCAACCTTACAAGATGCTGATTTGATTGGGGCGATGCTTCAGGAAGCAGATATGAGAGGAGCTGACCTCAATCGAGCTTGCTTGATTCGCGCTGACATATCTAAAGCAATTTTAATCGCGGCAGACCTGAGGGGGGCAAATGTACTGGGGGCAAACCTCCAAGGAGCGATTCTCACAGGGGCGATTATGCCCGACGGAACGATGCAAAATTAGTCATTGGTCATTGGTTAGTTGTTAGATGACCAATGACAGCTTGTTTCCTTTGAACAAGAGGGTAAGGGTTTAACCTATTGGAGCTGTGGGAGTGTCAATCTTTAAGTAGGGGGTAGTATAGTTCGCCTGTGCCATTAATGAGTCCTGCGCGATCGCCTGCCCTTGAACCAGTTCCCATAAAGATATCAACGCGACCGGGACCTCGAATTGCGCTACCTGTGTCCTGATCTAACACGTAGCGATTTACAGTTCGGGGTTCGAGTTGATTAGTTGCATTGGGATAGGGAATAGGGGCAACAATTAATGCTAAGGCTCCTGGAGGCATCAGCGATTTATCAGTGGCGATCGAGCGTTCGCCAGTAACTGGTACGCCGATGCTACCTATAGCGGGTGCACCATAGGTTTCCTTGAAGAAAACAAAGCTTTGATTGCGCGGCAAATACCGATCTAGCTCTGCTGGAGAGGTTCGGAAATAATCGATGAGAACAGGCAGCGTTAGTCCTTCCAGAGGCAATTTACCATCCTTAACCAGTTCTCGCCCGATGCTGACATAAGGGTAATTAGTCTTGCCCGCAAAGCCAACACTCATCACCCTTCCATCAGTCATCTGGAGTCGGGCGGAACCTTGGATTTGAACGAGATAAGCCTCTAGGCGATCGCGCAACCAAACCAATTCTCGTCCTCGTAAGGGGCTTTTTGTCCCTAAACCATCTTCCCCTTCCAACTCGGCACGGGTGGGATGAGGTGTCCGCCAGCGGTTGAAGTCGGCAGGTAGCCGATAGAGGGGATAGCGATATTCTGCACTTCGCTGAGCACTGGCGGCATAAATTGGCTCAAAATATCCGGTGAAATGGACTGTTCCCTGATTGTCCTTCCCAACTGACTTGTAAAAGACAAACTCGCGATTGACAACGGTTTGTAGTTCAGCAGGCGAACGGGAACTGAGGACAAGTTGACGGAAACGAACCAGAGAGCGACGAACGCGAGCGCGGGTTATGCCCGGAACCGGATAGTTTTGGTACGCGATCGCTGCACCAGGGGTACTGAGATAACTCAGGCTGCGATCGATCGCCTTCAACAGTACCTGTCGGTCTCCCAATTGACCGGGATGCCCCCACAACTGCTCATCAAAACCCAAGGAGGTTGGAGTAACCTCCCCCGCCTGCGAGTTGACGGGTTGCAGTGGCACATCCCCAAAGGCTGGACTGCTAGCTGTCAGGAGAGCCATCCCTAAACTTAGGGAGAGCCTAGCTAGTGTCTTTCTCATACTTAGCAAAACTGTCACACCTCACTAATCATCCGTCATTAGTCATTGGTTTTTCGTTGTCAAGCACTAATGACAAAGAACTAATGACTAATAACGTTCGACGCTACCACCAAAGACGGGTTCCACCCGGATGGCAGCAACGCTGGAGGGACGCAGCACCATGTACTCACCTTGGACATTTTTGATCGGTACACTAATGAAGTCGTTAGAGGTAGCTTTTGGCATCAGCTCACCGCTATACCACTTCTGAAACTCTTGAATCGTTGAAAAACGGACTTCTTCTCGATGCCCACTTGTCAAGAGGAGGTGTACTGCGTATTCATCTGGGGTTCTTGGCATGGAAAATTATCCTTAATCCATAATCCAAATCATTATCAGCGACCACGAGGTGGAAAATCACGCCTTTCGAGTTCGACTTTATCCAATCGGGCGGCACTAAACTTAATGTGATTGTCTAGAGGAAGTTATGCTAAATCAGGGAATCGGTCAAATCAAAAATTTTATAAAGATTTCTGAACGGATTGGCACGGCTGGGCAACCTACAGAAGCTGAATTTTCAGCGATTAAGGACGCTGGATATGAGGTCGTCATCAATCTGGCTATGCCAACTTCCACCAATGCTATATCCAATGAGGGCGAATTGGTAACCTCTCAGGGCATGGTTTACGTTCATATTCCCGTACAGTGGGAAGCTCCAACTGCTAAGGATTTGGATGATTTCTTCCACGTCATGAAAGCCAACGAAACTAAAAAAGTCTTTGTTCATTGCGCTCTCAATATGAGAGTCTCTGCCTTCGTTTACTTATTTAGGGTGATTTGTCAAGGAGTAAGGCCTGCCGATGCCGAAAAGCAACTCCATCAAATTTGGGAACCCGATAAAGTTTGGCAAGAGTTTATACAAACTACACTGGCAGGGCGAAGTATAAATACTCAATCGCCCCTCAAACCTTAATTAGCTAAATAAATTAAACCGTTGTAACAATGTTTCCATCAGTGACGGTAAGGTTTGACGCAGCTCATCTGGATTTTGAAATAACAATTGCTGGTAGTTAGGCAAATCGAACGGGAACTCCCCTGGGAAGTCTTGGCGCTCCATCTTCGCTAGCAAAATTTGTTCTGTGCGTTTAGCTGTCAAAGCATAACCGATTTCTACACAGACATTTGGACTGGGGAGCAGTAGGGATGTCTCTTCTCCTGCAACACGAGCGACTGGCGTCCCATCGGCAATAAAGAGCAGGCTTTTGCGGATTTTACGCATCTGGGTGCTGTTGAGCCGCATGGGTGCGCCAGTGGGGCGTCGGGATTCTTCTAAGGTCAAGGGTAAACGCGATCGCTGATTGAAGGTTTCCAACGTATCGGATAGGGCGTTACGCAAAGCTTCAGTGGAGGCGTTGTACTGAGTTTGGTAACTCAAAAAGATTATCGGCTCCAGCTGTGCCATCACCTCAAGTTTGGTGAAGTAAATCTCGTGGGAGATTAAGTCAATATTGGAAATCGCATAACCGCCACTGCCTTCAACATAAAATTCAACGGGTTCCCCTTCCAGGTAGCGCCCAAACCATTCGGAGTTTTTGACATCCTGGCTATCGTCTAAAAAGTCAGCTCTCATACCCGACTTGAGCAAGCTATTTTTGCTTAAACGCAGGTCGTGGGGACGTTTCTCCAGTTCTTTAATCGGTTCGTACTGCTGAAGATACCAGGCTTTTAGGGCAATAATGGCCATTGATGTCTTATTCGATGCACCGTTTCCCGATGCCCGAAGCTAAAATTCTTGAACTGGAATTTTAGCAGTAAGCGGAGATATCTTCACCACATTCATCAGCCAAATAGCACATTGCTCGAAAGCGCAGCGCCACCACTTCCTCATAAAGCGGATTCAATTTGCACAACGGCGGAATGTGAAATAGGGTGTGACCAAATACTTTAACGTCGCGCTCAAAGGGACACTGGGCTGGAATCAGTTGGCACAGGCGGTGCGCCAACTTGGGATTATGGACTTCAACGTGGTCAAGCCACTGACGTAACGGTTTGAGCAAATCAACGCTTTTCTTTGGTTTGAAAGGCTTGCTAGAGGTTATGTTTTTGGAGGAAGCCTTTCCTGGGTCAATCCAGCTTGTAATAACTAGATTCTTTGCTGTATACTCGGATACACTCATAAGTCCTTTCCTGTACTCGGAAAAAGCGAACTTCGATCGCCTGTAACTTACCTACACCAGCTCAGTAGCTCACACCGGAAAAAACTCCGTGCAATTTTTGGGAAACTTGCCATAGTTAAACAGGCACTTCCCAGTTGCTTGGAAGAGCAAAGCTTAGTCGCTATTACAGGTGTGTCGGTTCTGTGTGTTCGGACCCTCTGACAACATGGTTAGGGTCAATCTCGCTGCCCGTCTAGAAACAGCTCATCTTAAAACAGGATTTATTCGCTACCGTCAATCAACAACAGCCTTGCTGAGAGAGTGAAAAAGCCTTATTTATCGCGAAGGTGTGAACGTCAGATCTATCAAAATTTTTAAAGCCAAGGCATCTGTTGATATGTTGCCTCAAACCACAAGGACTCATCCTGAGTAATCTCACTGAACTTTGATTAAGTTTGGAGAAGTGGGTTATTAACAACACTTAACAGGATAACCTATCTAAATTACAAACGGCATAAGTAAAAAGACTGACTTTCAAGTTGGGATGTTTCCCAGCTTTGAAAGCCAGTCTTTGTTATACCACTTTTGTTCGTGTCTGCTACGGCTAATTTACTAGAAATCGAGAATTGGCAGATAAGAGCGACCAGAAATCATCCTTATCCACTGTTCTAGCTTAGGAAGCAACCCTTGCCGTTGAGCGTCGCCGTCTGCCCGTTACCTTAACAGGTGGTTCGGTTGGACTTTGCAGCAGGAAGACGACCAAGGGACTACTTTGAAGTTCTCGTCGGGCTAAACGCTTGAGGTCACCCTCAATTTGCACCTGTAAACCTATCCAATCGATATCGGTTTCATTACCCTCAAAGGACTTAGCAAAGTCCGTCCAGCGCTCGCTTAACGTCCGTTCGATCGCTTTTTCCACTAACCGTTGTAGGAGAGGTTTCTCTACCGTTGATGCCACCCCGCGCAGGTGGATTTCTGGCTTGGCAAGTAGTTCGCCTTCCCAGCCGACCGCCGCCGCCACCGTGACGACACCATCGGCTGCCAGTTGCTGCCGTTCTTTCAGAACATTGTCATGAACGATACCGCTTCTATCAACCAGTTCAATTCCAGACGGAACTTGACCGCTAACACCAATGCGCTCCTGGGTGACCTCAATCACATCTCCGTTATTGATAATCACCGTATTTTCAGCAGGGATGCCCATATTGTGTGCCATCTTGGCGTGCTGAACCAGCATCCGATGTTCGCCATGAACTGGCACAAAGAATTTTGGTTTAGTCAGACCAATCATCAGCTTCTGGTCTTCCTGTGAGCCATGACCGGAAACATGGATTCCCTTGTCGCGCCCATAGACGACATTGGCTCCCTGAATCATCAGTTTATCGATGACATTCACCACGGCAATTGTATTGCCAGGAATTGGGTTGGCGGAGAACACTACCGTGTCGCCTTCGCGGATTTTGATTTGTCGGTGTTCGCAGTTAGCAATGCGAGTCATTGCCGCCATTGGTTCACCCTGAGAACCCGTTGTGAGAATCAGTACCTTTTCTGGCGGTAAATTACTTACGGCGTGCAACGGCTCAAACAAGTTGTCCGGGCACTTGATATAACCGAGATTACGTGCATGGGCAATCACATTGAGCATCGAGCGACCAACCACCGACACAACCCGCTTATGCTTTTGTGCCAGCTCTAAGATCATATTGACCCGATGAACTGACGAGGCAAAGGTCGTCACGAGTAGTCGTCCCGGTGCTTGAGCAAAGATGCGATCGAGATTAGGATAGACAGAACGTTCTGAAGGAGTACTTCCTGGGACTTCAGCGTTGGTGGAATCACTCAACAGACAGAGGACGCCTTGCTCACCATGTTCTGCCAGTCGTTGGAAATCAAAAAATTCACCATCTACAGGCGTATGGTCAACTTTAAAGTCTCCCGTATGGATAACTACACCAACTGGAGTATGGATAGCAACCGTAAAGCTATCAGACATGGAGTGAGTGTTGCGAATAAATTCAGCAACAAATGAAGACCCGATGCGTACCATTTCGCGAGGTCCAACGGTCTTCAATACGGTGCGGTCAGTAACACCCGCTTCTTCCAGCTTGCCTTGCAACAATGCCAGTGCTAGACGTGGGCCATAAATGACGGGAACATCAAACTGCTTCAAGTGATAGGGAATCCCACCGATGTGGTCTTCATGACCGTGGGTAACAATCATGCCCTTGATTTTGTGGCGATTTTCCCGCAGATAGGTCATGTCGGGAAGGACTATATTGACCCCATGCATTTCATCGTTCGGGAAGGCAAGTCCTGCATCTAGAAGGATAATTTCATCGTTGAACTCGAAGACACAAGTATTCTTGCCAATTTCATGCAACCCACCTAGAGGAATAATTTTTAGGGCAGGTTTAGATTCGTTATTAGTCATTTGCCTCCTTTGAGGTTTTGTTGTCATTTAGTAAAAAGTTCAAACAGATATAGGTTGTTGGGTAGAAAACGCTTCGTTGATACGAAAATATGAGACATCATCATCTAAAGCTTGACTACGGTACGTTCCTCACCAAAGCACAATGCTTCTGCCTTTACTACAGAGGAGATGATGCTTGAAAAGTTTGTTTTCTATTTTTTCCATTTCATATCCCTTGGGGTTCTGAGAGTGCCAAACGGATTGAATAGGAATAGAAAATGGTTACTCAAGAATAATTCATAGGTAAAATTAATTCCGTTTTTGGTGAAAATTTGCTAAGAATACCAGCATTTATTTAAATCAGAGAAAGCTCAATTAAAACAGCCTCTAACTTTTGTTTTAACTCAGGTGGGAGCTCACACAATGGTGGGCGCGGGGAACCGACTTTCCAACCTTGGAGTTCCAGTGCTGCTTTGAGAGGAATAGGATTAGCCGTGCAAAACAGAACTTTAAATAGGGGAAAAAGTTTTAGGTGAATTTCCCTTGCCACAGTAGTTTTACCAACTTCAAAAGCTTGAATCATCTGTTGCATCTCGATGCCGACTAGATGACTAGCAACGCTGACAATACCTGTACCTCCGACTGCCAACATCGCTAGGGTAAAGGAATCATCTCCAGAGTAGATGGCAAACTCAGGTGGCGTTAGACGGCGCAGTTGACTTGCCTGGTCAAAGTCACCGCTTGCCTCCTTGATTGCCACAATGTTGGGAATTTCCGCAAGACGAGCTACGGTTTCCGGTAAAAGATTTTGACCGGTACGGCTCGGCACATTGTAGAGCATCAAAGGGAAGTCAGGACAGGATTTGGCGATCGCCTGAAAATGTTGATGTAATCCTGACTGGGGCGGCTTGTTGTAATAGGGTACGACTTGTAATGAACCATCTAATCCTAGTTTAGCGGCTTTTTGCGTTGCTGATATTGCTTCTTCGGTAGAATTTGACCCCGTCCCGGCAATTACTTTAGCTTTTCCTGCCACAGCTTTTTGCACGACTTGAAATAACTGATACTCCTCATCCCAGGTCAGGGTAGGAGATTCGCCCGTCGTGCCGCAGACGACAAGGCTATCTGAGCCATGATCAGCTAAATGAGCCGCCAGTTTCTCAGCGACCTCATAATTCACGATGCCATCTTCACGAAACGGCGTAATCATTGCCGTCAGTACACGTCCAAAATTCACCACACTCTTTTTAACTCCGCCTTCATCATTGGTCATTGGTCATTAGTCATTGGTCAAATAACACCAAACCACTGAACTAAGGACGAATAACTAATGACAAAAAACGGAATCTAACTATGCATACGCCTAAAACTTTGTCAACTCACTTTTTGCTAGTTTTTTAACGAAAAGCCGCTGCCGTCTTTGGTTTTAGTAAGTTTTGGGCAACTAACAACTCCGCAATTTGCACGGCATTCAAGGCAGCACCTTTACGAATTTGGTCACCACACAACCAAAGTTCTAAACCACACGGGTGAGAGAGGTCTTGACGAATTCGACCCACCAGAACCTCATCACGACCCGTGGCGTCAATTGGCATCGGGAAATAGTTTGCCTGCCAGTCTTCTACCACTCGCACACCTGGGGCTTTGGCTAACACTTCTCGTGCTTTTGATACAGGCATGGGTTCCGCAAACTCTAGATTAATCGCTTCTGAGTGGGCACGGAGTACAGGAACCCGTACACAGGTCGCACTAATTCTGAGTTGGGGGGCATTAAAAATCTTGCGCGTTTCGTTGAGCATCTTCATCTCTTCCTCGCAATACCCCTGCTCGTTCATGGGCGTGTTGTGAGGGAATAAGTTAAAGGCTAGCGGGTAAGGAAAGCTTTCCGTCTGTGGGGTTTGCCCGTTTAAAATCGCCTGCGCCTGCGCCTTCACTTCCTCCATCGCTCTCATCCCAGCACCACTAGCTGATTGATAGGTAGCGGCAACAATGCGTTGCACTGGCTGCACCTGATGCAGTGGCCAAACTGCCACTGCCATCAAAATCGTCGTGCAGTTGGGATTGGCAATAATCCCTTGATGATTTGCCGCTGCGTCAGGATTAACCTCTGGAACGACCAATGGCACATCTGGATTCATGCGAAAGGCACTGGAGTTGTCAATCACAACCGCGCCCTTCTCAACAGCTTTAGGTGCCCAGGCTTTCGACGTTCCTCCCCCGGCGGATGCCAAAACCAAATCCACATTATCAAACGACTTCTCCGAGACTGCCTCCACTGGCAGATCTTCCCCCTGGAAGGAGACCGTTCGACCAGCTGAACGGGGCGATGCCAAAAGCTTTAAATCTGCAATTGGGAAGTTGCGATTTTGTAGTAATTCCAATAACTCTGTACCGACTGCGCCCGTTGCGCCTAAGATGGCAACGCGAACTTCTTTAAAAGACAAATGAATTTCCTCCACCTACTTGTTTTTGAGATACTTTCAACACTGACTCGATGAGCCTTTAAGAGCTGTTAAATTTTCTTAAGCTTGCTGGGCACTCTTTTTTGAGAGGCACGATCGCACATCGCTTGTCATTCGGTTTTTTTGTGGCGCACCTACGTCTGTAAAATGCAGTGAACTTAACTGAATCCTCTTACCTGTCTTAACACGCTTGGGAACAGTTTCTCATCTAGCCAGGTGATGAAACGCTGGATGTGATTGGCTTAACCTCATTGCTACGCTATGCTAACGGTTTGGCTTCGCTAACACACACTTCCATGTACTATCATCAGATACGGAAACCGTGGAATCCAGAGCTTTGTCTCCCGTACCGCAAGAGAAGAACTGCTAGATGCTTATGTTTACTGGTTGCAAAACTAGAATATCACGAGGACTCTACATTTCACTTCTAAAATGCCACTCTCGATAAGGCATCGGTTGACTAATCGCTCCCGAAGCATTGAAAAATCTCTATAAGTGTTGAAACAAAAGCGTCAATGAAAGTTACTCAGGAAAAACTCCCAAAGAGCCAGCTCGGTCTGGAAATCGAAATTCCCGCCGAAACGACCAAGAAAGTCTATGAAAAGGTCGTGCAAAACCTCGCCCGCTCTGCTAACATTCCTGGGTTTCGCAAAGGAAAGGTACCGCGTCAGATTTTGCTCCAACGGATGGGGGTACAACGCATTAAAGAAGCGGCGCTCGAAGATTTAGTTCAAGATAGTCTCAAGCAGGCGATCGCTCAAGAATCGATTGAGGCGTTGGGGAACTATCAGCTAGTCTCTACCTATGAGGAATTGATTGGTCAGTTTCAGCCAGGAGAACCACTGACGTTCTCGGCGGCGGTTGATGTCCCACCGGAAATCCATTTGGGTGAGTACGGCGGATTGAGCGTTAAAGCCGAGGAAACTCAGCCCGACCCTGAGGCAGTGGATAAGTTCCTAGAAGAACGCCGTGTCGAACAAGCGACTTTAATTCCTGTAGAATCACGCCCTGCTCAGATGGGGGATGTGGCAGTAGTGGATTACAGCGGTAAATTCCTAGGCGATGGGGAGGAAGCAACAGAAATCTCAGGCGCTCAGGCGACAGACTTCCAAATCGAGCTAGGGGAAGGCAAGTTCCTGAAGGACATCATTGAAGGAATTGTGGGAATGAATCCAGGGGAAACCAAAGAAGTCCCCGTACAGTTTCCGGAGGATTATCCCCGAGAGGATTTGGCAGGAAAGTCAGCACTTTTCACGATTACCCTCAAAGAACTTAAGGAAAAAGAGTTACCAGAGTTAGACGATGACTTCGCTCAAGAAGTCAGCGAAAAGGAAACTCTGGCAGAGTTACGGGAATTTTTGGAAACGCAATTCCGGGAAAAAGCCGAACAGGAAACGGCAGCGAGTAAGGAGCAAGCTTTGTTAGAAGCGCTCTTGGAAAAAGTTGAAATCGACCTGCCCGAAACAATGATCGAACGGGAAGTTGAAGCAATTTTGACCCAAACGGCGATGCAAATGGAAAGCTACGGGATGGATATCCGGAAGCTGTTTAACGCAGAAACCATGCCGCAGCTAAGGGAGCGATCGCGTCCTGATGCCATTGAACGCCTCCGCAAATCCCTGGCTCTTGAGGAAATTGGTAAACGGGAATCGATAACGGTCGAACAGGAGGAGATTGAAGCAAAGCTTAAAGAATTGATGGAGCAGTTAGCTGGGCAAGATGTCGATCCGAAACGGGCGCGGCAGTTTATTGAGTCCGATTTGCTCAAAGAAAAAGCGATTAAATGGCTAGAAGAACACGGCACCATTGAACTCGTGCCCAAAGGCTCCTTGAACCCAGAGGAAGGCACTGAAGACATTACAGATGCAGCTACACAGACAATTGATGTCCCGGCTGAACCGTCTGCTGTACCAGAAACAGAAGAGGCAGGTACCCAAACAATTGATGTCCAAGCTCAACCGTCTACTGAGGAATAAGTAAAAATCGGTTGAATTCTAGCCGAGTAACTGAATATGAGGCGCGATCGCTAATTAATTAGATTACTGACTCTTCTAAAAGCGATCGCGCCTTTTCTAGTAACCCGTAACGTAAGTCCTTTTGCAGTTAAGGCATAATAGTCACTAGAAGAATAGTTAGTGCTGCTTACATAACTCTGGATAAGCTAGCCAAGCTATCCGACACTAGCAAGCGGCTTCACAAGAGCTAGAGAATCGCCCTTTTGAGCTGTTTTTTCAGCCCTCCTGTTAACTTAAGATGCCGTAACCTTGATTTTATGCTGCTATCCCAGTCCCCCAATTACCCATTCACGAGCTTGAACTCCCCAGAGATTCTCTCGGTTAGTCCCAAAAACATCGTGCCGATGGTAGTAGAGCAGTCCGGTCTGGGAGAACGGGCTTTCGACATCTACTCGCGGCTTTTAAGAGAGCGCATTGTATTTATGGGAACCCCGGTAGACGATACTGTAGCCGACTCAATCGTCGCCCAGCTGCTATTTTTAGACGCTGAAGACCCTGAGAAGGATGTCCAGCTGTATATCAACTCTCCAGGGGGTTCGGTAACGGCGGGTATGGCGATTTATGACACGATGCAGCAGATTCGTCCGGATGTTGTTACCATATGCTTTGGTTTAGCCGCTAGCATGGGGGCTTTCCTCCTTGCAGGTGGAGCTGCTGGTAAACGCATGGCGTTGCCTAGTTCTCGGATTATGATTCACCAGCCCCTAGGTGGCGCTCAGGGACAAGCCGTTGATATCGAGATTCAAGCCAAAGAAATTCTTTACCATAAACGGATACTCAACGAGCTACTAGCTCACCATACGGGTCAGCCGTATGAAAAAATTGAAGCGGATACCGAGCGCGACTTCTTTATGTCGGCGAACCAAGCAAAAGACTACGGTCTAATCGATCAGGTCATCACCAGGCAGAATCTTCCCCGCGAAGCTGCTGTCACTCCTATCAAGTAAGAGGCAGATATGTCTAAATACGACTCCCATCTAAAGTGTTCGTTTTGCGGCAAATCTCAGGAGCAAGTGCGCAAGTTGATTGCCGGTCCGGGAGTCTACATTTGTGACGAGTGCGTTGACTTATGTAACGAAATTTTAGATGAGGAGTTGTTGGACTCTGGAACTCCAACTCCTCAACCAGTTCCCCCGAAAGAACCTCCCCAAAAACGTCGCGCTCGCGCCTCTGGTCTCTCGTTAAATCAGATTCCTAAACCCAGAGAACTAAAAAAGTATCTGGACGACCATGTGATCGGTCAGGAGGAGGCTAAGAAAGTTCTCTCAGTGGCTGTATACAATCATTACAAGCGTTTGAGCTTCGTCCAAGGGAAGGGAAATAGTAAGGTAGTGCCGGACGATGTAGTAGAACTGCAAAAGTCCAACATTCTCTTAATGGGGCCGACGGGTTGTGGAAAAACCCTTCTAGCTCAAACCTTAGCCAGTGTTTTGGATGTACCCTTTGCAGTAGCCGATGCAACGACGCTGACTGAAGCAGGCTATGTTGGCGAAGATGTGGAGAATATTTTACTGCGACTGTTGCAAGTGGCAGACCTGGATGTAGAAGAAGCCCAGCGAGGGATTATCTACATTGATGAAATAGACAAGATTGCTCGCAAGAGTGAAAACCCCTCAATTACCAGGGATGTTTCGGGTGAGGGCGTCCAGCAAGCATTGCTTAAGATGTTAGAGGGAACGATCGCCAATGTGCCTCCTCAAGGAGGGCGGAAGCATCCCTATCAAGATTGCATCCAGATTGACACGAGTAACATTCTGTTTATTTGTGGTGGCGCATTTGTTGGTTTGGATAAGGTGGTAGAGCAGCGCATTGGGAAACGGTCAATTGGTTTTGTTCAGCCTGGAGAGGGTCAGTCTAAAGACAAGCGCACAGTAGATATTCTCCGGCACTTAGAGCCAGACGACTTAGTAAAATTCGGTATGATTCCAGAGTTCATCGGTCGCGTGCCGATGGTTGCGGTAGTGGAGCCGTTAGATGAAGAAGCGTTGATGGCAATTTTGACGGAACCCCGCAACGCACTGGTGAAGCAGTATCAAAAACTGCTGAAGATGGACAGTGTGCAATTGGAGTTCAAGCCAGAGGCAATTCGAGCGATCGCGCAAGAGGCTTACCGCCGGAAAACAGGTGCTAGAGCGTTACGAGGCATTGTGGAAGAACTGATGCTGGATGTGATGTACGAGTTACCTTCTCGTAAAGATGTTACTCGTTGCGCCGTTACACGAGAAATGGTAGAGAAGCGATCGACAGCAGAACTATTGGTTCATCCATCTTCCCTACCCAAGCCAGAATCAGCATAGTTGTTATAGGTTGTTAGTCAAACAACAAAAAGCAAACGACAAAGGATGCCTCTAATTAACGTTCGCGGTGTCGAACATTACTACGAATGGATACGCCAACCAGCAACTTCTGAAAATAAGCCAGTGATGGTTTTTGTCCACGGATGGGGAGGTTCGGCTCGGTACTGGGATAGCACGGCTCAAGCTCTATCCGATACATTTAACTGTCTGCTTTACGATATGCGGGGCTTTGGTCGCTCAAAGTTACCTCAAGCTTCGATAGAGTTGCTCTATGAAATGGAAGACTACGCTGAAGATTTGGCGGTATTGTTAGATGCTCTAGAACTCGATCGCATCTACATTAATGCCCACTCCCTCGGAGCATCTGCGGCGACAATGTTTCTGAATCGTTATCCAGAGCGTGTAGAGCGAGCGATTTTAACCTGTAGTGGCGTTTTTGAATACGAGGAAAAATCCTTTACTGCCTTCCACAAAATTGGTGGCTACGTCGTTAAGTTTCGCCCCCGTTGGTTCTTACGAGTTCCCTTTGCAGGTTCAATGTTTATGGCACGATTTTTACACCGTCCGCTGCCTGCGGCGCTGAGTCGTGCTTTTTTAGAAGATTACCTGGAGGCAGATTACAACGCGGCTTTGGGTACGATGCTAACTGCTGTTAGTAAGTATGCGGCTGAGGTGATGCCCCAAGAGTTTGCTCAACTCAGTGTGCCAACTTTATTAGTTGCTGGGGAATATGACAAAATTATCCCACCGAAACTAGGACGTAAGGCGGCTGAACTGAGTGAGAAAGTCGAGTATTTCGAGATTTCTGGTACGGCTCACTTCCCGATGCTAGAGAAGCCAGAGGTTTATCTGGAACGAGTGCGAGAATTTTTAGGCATCAGCTCTCCGGCAACGGCTTAATTGCTAATTGATATCAGAGGCTGTGCCAACTATAATCGGGATTACTTTACAAAACTTACAAAACACCATATATGGGTAGTGCTGTAGTTTCGTCCGACCAGGTACTCCAACTGTTACATTGGCGGTATGCCACCAAAAAGTTTGATGCTACGAAAAAGATTTCTGAAGAAGATTGGAAGACCCTAGAGGAGAGCTTAGTACTGGCTCCTTCATCGTTTGGGTTGCAGCCCTGGAAGTTTATCGTGGTGACTAATCCAGAGATCCGTCAGCAGTTGAGAGAACATTCCTGGGGACAATCACAAGTGGTGGATGCGTCTCATCTAGTCGTGCTGGCGCTTAAAAAGGAGCTGAATGCAGCCGACGTAGACCGCTACGTGGAACATATGTCTGAAGTACGTCAGGTTCCTGTAGATAGTTTGCAGGGGCTTGCCAACACGATTAAGGGCTTCCTGACTAACCCTCCCTATCCGATTAATCTCAATGAGTGGGCTGCTCGACAGGTTTACATCGCTTTGGGACAGTTTATGACGAGTGCTGCCCTACTGGGAATTGATACCTGTCCGATGGAAGGATTTAATCCTGCCAAATATGATGAAATACTTGGACTGGCAGAGCAAGGATATGCTGCCGTCGT